>JBIIJN010000156.1:0-2511 GCA_044233745.1 Crocinitomicaceae bacterium | reverse complement strand
AGCCACAGTCAAATGTCGCGTGCGCCGCGCTGCATTCTTTTCCACCAAATGCTGCTTCGAATCGGAGAGCATTTCAAACAATCGGGCGTAAATTTCTTCTTTCACGGCGCGAAATTAAGGGAAATGAGGCAATATAAACAGAACTAACAACTGCGATTTAACGAACACTAATGCTTACTGTGATTTTTTAAAGCTACGCCAATCGAATTCTCTAAATCTTCAATGCTGCAATCTAACCAAAGATTAGAAACGACTATACTTCTTTTATAATTCCAGTTGTGCATAAACAAAAGAAATTTCTTTAAAACAGATATTTTTTTAAATCTTGAGCTTAAATCTTTCAAACTGATCTCTATACATCTATTATTGATCCTTTTGATTCCCGATATTTCTGACCAATATATTTTTCCAATTGATTCAAACCTCGAATTATCTATCATATAATCATCGGTTATCAAAATCGCGCTTTTTCTTGATAGTAAATGAATAAGTGAATACAGCAAAAGCGCAAAATACGTTCCTGAAAAAATTCCTAAGGTTACAATATGATAGGGTTTCGTGAAAACATTCAATAGAAACAATTCTGGTTTAAGAATAAATATAGCGGCAACAATAAACATCAACAATGTGAACAAAGTCCGTGAGGACAATTTTTTTCTATTTATAAAGAATTCGTGATGAATAGAATTTTTGTTTTCTGACATATATAATACTTGTTAAGAATAATATTATTTGTTTTTTAGCTGTTTTATTTCTTTGAATTCCCCCGCTTCGCAGGATTTGCAATCCTGCGACACTACAAACCACGCTTCGCTGGATTTGCAATCCTGCGACACTATAAATCCAACTACTTCCATAAAATCAAAAAATTATTATGCTTCCAAAAATAATATTTCTTTTGGAACTCTTCAATTCTAAGACAAGAAGCTTAACTATGCTAATCCTTCTAAGCCGTAATCAATTTCTGTCAATTTCAAAAAACGCGATTAAATTTTCGTTGTTGAAATGCGGTGCAACCGCCACTTTTATCGTTCAAAATTTCTTGTCCTCATTTAGACTTTTTGTTTCGCAGCAGTCAAACTGCATGCGAAGCGTAACCCCTGCGATTCAGGGGGTTTTGGCGTTCAAAATTCCACGTGATGTTTTGGGCTTTTTGGTGTAGCTGCAGCAACCTTGCCTGTTCTCGGCACGGAATACTCGCTTTGCGGTAAGCTAGCTGCGAAGCGTAACCACTGCGATTCATGGGTAATCTGATGAGAATTAGAGGCTTTAGCGTTCAAAATTACATCTGATGTTTTGGGCTTTTTGGTGTAACTTCCCGTTGCCGAGGACAAGTCGTTGAGATCGCTGGCGCTTAGTTCGCAGCAGCAAAGCTAGCTGCGAACTAAGCGCTGCGATTCTGGGGTACCATGTTTAAAGTCGATCATACCTGTTTCACTTTGCACTCGTTTGCTTCCAAAAATGTTAACAACTCGTTCATAACCCTCCACTTTCTAAACCCAGCCTAAAGCTAAAAATTCTTCATAAAAAAGCCTTTAAAAAGATGAACTTGGGTAAAAATGCAGGCTAAAATTGAGCTACATTTGCGGCATGGAAGAGCCAAAACCCAAATCTGTTAAGGAACGTTTAAACAAAAAGATCACATCTGCCAATTCCTTGGTGAATGAATTGGGGAAATTACCACCACAAGCTACTGATTTAGAGGAAGCTGTGTTGGGCGCCATGCTTTTGGAAAAAGACGCTGTAAACGACGTTTTGGATATTCTCTCTCCCGATAGTTTCTATAAAGAATCACACATCAAAATCTACCGCGCTGTTCAAGAATTGTTCTCACAATCGGAACCTATTGATATTCTGACAGTTACCAATCACCTCAAGAAAAAAGGCGAATTGGAATTGGTAGGCGGCGCTTATTACATTTCTTCGTTGACCAATCGCGTCATTTCATCGGCTCAGGTGGAATTCCACGCACGCATCATTGCGCAAAAATACATCCAGCGTGAAATTATTCGCTTGTGTTCCGAGACGCTAAAAATGGCCTACGATGAAACCACGGATGTTTTCGACCTCTTGAACAAAGTGGAAAGCGATTTATTCTCGGTGGCTGAAGGCAACATCAAAAAGAACTACGATCGCCTCGACGATGTGCTCAAGCAAGCCATCATGCAAATTGAAGAAGCCGCCAAAAACACAGACGGTGTGAGCGGTGTACCAACAGGTTTCAAGGATTTGGACCGCATCACATCGGGTTGGCAAAAATCAGATATGATTGTTTTGGCTGCCCGTCCAGGTATGGGTAAAACGGCTTTCGTTTTGTCGATGGCCAGAAACACAGCGGTAGATTATGGTCAAGGCGTGGCTGTCTTTTCCCTTGAAATGTCGAGTATCCAGTTGGTCAATCGTTTGATTTCATCGGAAACAGGTATTTCTTCCGAAAAATTGAGAAAAGGCAATTTGAAGGAACACGAATTCAGACAACTCCACGAACGCATTGGAAAATTGTCGAAAGCG
>JBIIJN010000155.1:0-2521 GCA_044233745.1 Crocinitomicaceae bacterium | reverse complement strand
GTGCTGCGATAGTTTTCGCAGAGGAAAATCAAGTTGAATTGAATAGTTTAGAGGGTTTTGTTCGACAAATTTTGGGATGGCGCGAATTTGTACGTTATGTATATCATTTTCATAGCGTTGAACAGCGGACACGAAATTTCTGGGGCTTTGATCGCAAAATTCCAAAGTCATTTTATGACGGAACGACGGGCATTCGTCCAGTGGATGATGCCATCAAAAAACTCAACAAAACCGCATACAATCACCACATCGAGCGCTTGATGGTTTTGAGCAATTTTATGTTACTCTGCGAATTTGATCCCGATGACGTCTATCAGTGGTTCATGGAAATGTACATTGATGCTTATGATTGGGTAATGGTGCCCAATGTGTATGGCATGGCGCAATTTGCCGACGGTGGAAAAATGGTTACAAAGCCTTACATCAGCGGCAGTAACTACATCTTTAAGATGAGCGATTACAAAAAAGGCGAACCTTGGGCAGATATTTGGGATGCCCTTTTTTGGCGTTTTATGAGCGTCAACCGCGATTTTTTCAAATCTAACCCACGTTTGGCTATGCTCATCAACACCTTTGATAAATGGGATGAGGAAAGGAAAAAATTGTATTTGAATCGTGCAGATGGGTTTTTAAAGAGCTTGAATGAGCAATAAAGATTGAACAATGTTTTAATTCTTATGTTTTTAAACCATGAAAATCACCGTAGAACATCTCTCCGAACAAGAGCTCGACCGTCTTATTGAAATGGCGTGGGAAGACAGAACGCCTTTTGAAGCCATCCGTGTTCAATATGGATTTACGCAAGGAGAGGTCATAAAAATCATGCGCAGTCAGCTGAAAAGATCGAGTTTTAATTTGTGGCGAAAACGTGTCAATCAGGGGATTAGCATCAAACATTTGAACAAACGCTCAACGGACATCGAACGATTCAAATGCGCACGTCAACGACACATTTCCAACAACAAAATCAGTAAACGATGAGGTCCTTTACAACCGACAAAGAGCAGATTTTTCAATTGCTGAACAATATCAATCCTCAGGCTTACGGTCGCACTAGAAATTATGTTGATGGCGCTGTGACCTATTTGTCACCCTACATTTCTCGTGGTGTTTTGTCAACCAAAATTGTGTTTGATTACCTGAAAAATGCTGGATTAGAATGGCAGGATGTAGAGAAATTGGTGCAAGAATTGGCTTGGCGCGATTTCTTTCAATTGGTTTGGATGCGACTCGGTGAAGAGATCAATGTTGATATCAAACAACCACAAGAACAGGTCAAGAGTCGTGATTTGCCAAGTGCTCTTTTGACAGCGGAAACGGGGATTGAAGCTATCGATTTTGCAATAAAGCAATTGGAATCATCTGGTTATATGCACAATCACCTGCGCATGTACACGGCTTCGGTGGCTTGTAATATTGGTCGCTATCATTGGCGCGAACCTGCTAGATGGATGTATTATCATTTGTTGGATGCCGATTGGGCGAGTAATGCATGCTCTTGGCAATGGGTAGCTGGTGCGTTTAGTCAGAAAAAATATTTCGCCAATCAGCAGAATATCAATAATTATTCGGGTTCGAAGCAGGTTGGAACCTATCTCGATGTTTCTTATGAGGAAATTCCAAACCTTGACATTCCCGGACAATTGATTAAAGGAGAAAAAGCTGTTTGGAAAACAAATTTACCTCAAACTGATACCGATTTTCAGATCAATTCTCAATGGTCAACTTTGATTTACAATTGGTACAATTTAGATTTGGATTGGCATACAGAGGACTCTTTCAATCGTGTTTTATTGCTTGAGCCAAGTGTTTTTGAAAGATATCCAATTGGTTCAAAATCAATTGAATTTATGTTTGATTTATCGAAGAATATTTCAGGGATTCAGGTCTTTGTTGGCGAATTTGAGGAATTGAAAAATATTGCTTGCGAATCAAAATTCATCTTCAAGCAACATCCGCTCAACAAGTATCAAGGTGAGGAAGAATCCCGCGATTTCTTGACAGCAATCCCCCAGAAAAATTTCAATAGTTTTTTTGGATTCTGGAAAGCAATTGAAAAGCAAGTCAGAGCAGATTATGAAAAATGATGAGCAAATCCAAAATTAATGTCGTTTGGCTAAAGCGCGATATTCGCTCACAAGACCATGCTCCGTTTCATCAAGCTGAAGCTAGTGAATGGCCTTATTTGGTGCTTTATGTTTTTGATTCTGATGTACTCGCGCATCCTGATTGTTCAACCCGACATTTGCAATTTCAGTACCACAGTTTGCTGGATTTGAAACAAAATTTGAGCGCATCCAACTTTAAAATCAATTTGTTTTATGGCAAAACCACGGAAATCTTTGAGGCTATTTTGGATGAATTTGATGTGCAAAATGTTTGGAGTCATCAAGAGTCGGGCATTCGTTTGACCTTTGATATCGATTTGCACATGAAAAAAATATTTCACCAAAGCGCTGTCAAATGGGTTGAATTTCAGCGCGATGGCATTTTGAGGGGTATCAAGAATCGTGAAACATGG
>JBIIJN010000157.1:0-2592 GCA_044233745.1 Crocinitomicaceae bacterium | reverse complement strand
TGTTTGCAGAGCAACGTGTTTCAATTGTCCAGTTGAAGCCTGTTGGGCTGTTGCCTGGCAATGTAACCGAACAAGTTCCATTGGCACAAACCACATCTGGGTTGCTGAAGGTAAACACACTTGAAGAACCTACGGGGGTGCGCTTGATTCGATAACCAGTTAGTGTACCATTGTTTGTAAACAAAACGCCTGAAGGCTGTGGCCAAGACAATGTGTAAGAGTTTGGACCATTGAAAGTACATGTCATGTTGTTTACTATAGCACATGTAGAAGACAAAGCAATTGTTTGAGGTGCTGTTCTGTACCATTGAGATTGGTCAGAATTCGTGCCACAACGATACATGATTTGCGTTTGGTAGCTGTTACCTGGAGCCAAAGTTCTAGTATCTGTCAAAGCAGAAGCTGAGTTGAATGTCGAATAACCCGTTGAGCCCACTTGCTTGTAGTAGTATGTGTACAAACCTGCACCCATATTAGCTGTAGTTAATTGGATTTGTGTTCCTCCTCCTGTTGCGCTAACACCATGCGGGGCAGCAACTGCACGACCAGAAAGTACGAAGTCGCCTGTAGCCGCATTAAATCCATCTACATAAACCCAATACTGCTTGTTTGGCAATAAATTAGTTTGAACCAATGTAGAGGTCAAACCACTAGCAGTACCACATATAGCAGGGTTTCCAGCTCCGGCATTATCATCATTACATACAATTTCAGTTAATATGCCCGAACAAGTATTATCCGAACTTTCAAATAATGCAAGTTTCGTATCAAAGCTAGTACCTGTATTATTTGTAGTAACCTCTATCGCAAAAGGCACAATACCGCCAACTCCGCATGCAGGTGTTGTAAACGTGTACCACATTGATCGGCCATTTGAACCAGCACAACTAGCACCAACCGGGCTAGGGTTTGCGGTAGCGTTATTTCCTGTTTGGTTGTTACAAGACATATCTGCCAAGAACTCATAGGTGTTCAACGAAGTAGCGCCAGACGAAGTAACATCCAAAGCATCGCAAATTTGGTCGTTCACTGGTGGAGCGACAGGTGTAGTGAAGCTAATAGTTAGCCATGAAGAGAAACCATTTCCGCCTCCACAATTCGCACGAACATGCGCATAATACGTTGTTGATGGCAACAAGTTTGATGCACTAAAGTTAGTTGAAGCCAAAGCTGATCCAGAACCTGGAGGCGTTGGTGAGGTATTAATAGCTATCTGCCATGCCGTTTCAGTACATCCAGTAATCCAATTTAAATCAGCAGAATTGAATGTAATGTTTGATGCAACTAACCCTGAAGGAGTTGGACACGGAGGAGGAGGAAGAACGTTCACGTCGTAATCTTCCGTTTCACCAAATCCGTATGAAGCACATGGATCTATAGATGCAGCAAAAGCAGGACTAGCAGTACCCTGCCAAACACTTCTAATTCTCATTCTGTGAACACCTACAGGCGGGTTACAAGCCAAGGAGATGTTAAAACTTGCTGGAGGGAATGGACCTGTGTTTCCCTCATTTGGAGCAATAACTGCGGAACCAATAGACTCACTATTATCAAAAACATCGTCGTCGTTGTAATCAATCCAAGCACGAACGTGCTGATTCCCCCATGTTCCAACTGAAACACTTACCGTGTATGACGTGCCAGCCTGCAAGTCGGCAGTATAATTTGTTTGCCCTGTAAAATAAGTAAATGCTGGATTTACAGGAGCTGTGCCTGAATTATTCGACAATGTAGTACCAAGAATTTCTACATTAGAAATCAAGTCGCCCGCCGTTTTCCCAGAAGTATAAAGAGGAATACATGCACAACCATTACTTCCCGTAGTGATACTTGTTTCTGCACATCCTACAGCACCTCCGGCAATGTTGAATGGTTGAACTACGAAATAATAGGTTGTATTTAGTGCAGGATTTTGAAAGAGTATAGTTGTATTTGTTCCAGCATTAAATGGATTTGCAATATCATATACCCCTGGAGCCGTTCCAGCAAAAATGTTGTACCCTGAAGCAGATGGAACTGCATCGTAAGTCAATGTAATATCATAGTTATCACATCCTGGAGTTGGTGTTAAAACAACATTTGATGCACAAGCAGGAGGTACAGGCAACGTTGTAAACGGAATTGTTATATACGCTGATTCACCGTTACCGCCACCACAATTTGCACGAACATGAGCATAGTACTGTGTCTCAGGAGTTAGGCCTGAAGCAGTGTATGAGGTAGAATTCCAACCAACAACATCTGGAGCACCAACAGGTGGATTTGGATCGGTTGAAACATGAATGTCCCAAGCAGTTTCCGCACATCCAATTGACCAGCTCAAATTAGCTGTAAAAGCAGTAATGCCCGAAACCGCTAGGTTGGTGATAGAAGGACAAGGAGGAGGAGGAAGAACATTTACATCATAGTCCTCTGTCTCACCAAATCCATAAGAAATACAAGGGTCGATGGCAGCCGCAAAAGCTGGATTAGCTGTGCCTTGCCAAACACTTCTGATTCTCATTCTATGCACACCACTTGGAGGGTTACATGCCAAAGAGATGTTGAAACTTGCTGGAGGGAACGGACCCACGTTGCCAAGGTTTGGAGCTA
>JBIIJN010000017.1:0-36670 GCA_044233745.1 Crocinitomicaceae bacterium | reverse complement strand
CCTTTCAGACAACGATATGAGAATAATCAAGGACTCTTTCGAACTCGCATTGAGAGGTGGAAATAAACAAACCATCAAAAAATTGCGCAATAAGATAGAAGAGGTCACAGAAATCAAAGACCCAGAAACCGACGATAACGCATTCATTTACAGTGTAATGAAAGATTTTAATTATTTTACAAACAAATAAATTAACTATGTTTGCATAAAATGTTAAAAAACTTGTATTACCTTCGCAGGATGAGAGATATGATTATAGAAGCCTACAAGCAGTCTAACTTGTTTGGAAATAGCTTGGGCATGGTTCTAAAATCCGCGAGCAAGGATGGCGTTCACTATCAATTGGTGATCGATAAAAATCATATGGCTACACCTTCCAATGCACATGGTGGGGTGATTGCCAGTTTGATGGACGGCACTTTAGGTGTTGCGGCTTTGGCACATGCACTAGAACGAAACAATGTGGTGAGCACCATAGAATTTAAGGTAAACTTTATTGCACCTGTATACAAGGGCGATATTTTAGATGCCAAAGGTCTTGTAGTACATTCAGGTAAAAGAATCATGGTATGCGAAGGCTCTATCCATAACCACAAAGGTGAAATTGTAGCCAAAGGAACAGGCACCTTCAATGCTTATCCAGTCGAAAAAGCGGGATTGTTTTAAACACACATGGACATCAAGAATCTATCACAAGCCATTAAAAAGCAGCTGGGACCATTCACGTCTTGGTGGCGCATTTTAGCTGGCCCGGTGGCATTTATACTGATCAATCTTTATTTTCCTCATGCCGATTTTTTGGATTACCCCCTACTTGGAAATGCGCTGTCTATAGCCGCTTGGATGATTATATGGTGGATTTTAGAACCTATTCCAATATACGTAACCGCATTCTTACCGCTGATTTTAGGCAGCAATATGGGCTTAGGCACTTTGCCTGAAATCTCATCTGAATACGGCAATGATATGGTTTTTCTTTTCTTGGGTGGATTTATGATTGCCCGAGCTATAGAAAAATATGACATCCACAAAAATATTGCTGCCAAAATTGTATCTAGAACGGGTTCAAGTCCACATGGTGTGCTGCTTGGCTTCATCATTGCTACAGCTTTTCTGAGCATGTGGTTGAGCAACACTGGAACAACTATTATGATGCTGCCTATGGCGCTAACGGTGCTCAAACCAATCCCAGAGGGTACATTCAAAAATAAATACACCCTAGCTTTGCTTTTATCTGTGGCTTTTTCTGCCAGCATTGGAGGTATTGCAACACTAATAGGTTCTCCTCCCAACGTAATGATGGCGGGAATTTTAGAAAATAAATTTGACATACAGGTCGATTTTGCAACTTGGTCATTGTTTGGTGTGCCTATTGCAGCCATTTTACTCTTCGGGATGTATATCTACTTCAAAAAATTCTTAATTAAAGACGAACAAGACGTTGCCATACAAGTAGAGGCCGTTTCTATTTGGACCAAAAATCAACGCCGTGTTTTACTCGTTTTTCTTTGCACCGTGCTTTTCTGGACATTTAAACCTCTAATCAATAAATTCACTGGAATTCCGCTTAGCGACCCTCAAATAGCCTTGATAGCCACGCTTTTGCTCTTCATAATTCCAAAAAACAACAGCAAAGAAACTCTGCTTTTATGGAACGACACCAAAGAAACACCTTGGGGAATCCTCTTCCTTTTTGGTGGTGGTTTGGCACTCGCGAAAATTTTGAACAATGGCGGTGTTTTAGATTTTTTCGCAGAACTAATTGAGAAATCAGGATTTAACAACTTCTATTTGCTTCTGCTTATACTCGTTGTTTCCAGTATTTTCTTAACAGAGCTGATGAGTAATTTAGCACTCGTTACTGTACTTGTGCCTATCGTTGCAAAAATAGCTGAATCCATGAATATGGACATTTTAGCCCTTTGTTTGCCAATCACCGTGGCTGCATCATGCGCCTTTATGCTGCCTATGGCTACACCACCCAATGCCATCATTTTTTCATCTCAACAAATTAAAGTAAAAGACATGGTGCGTGTTGGCTTTATACTCAATCTATTCTCAATCGCGGTTATAATGGGAATTGTTTGGATTTATGATTTGATTCGACATGTTTTCTAACTTTAGTTCAATCTAATTCAATATCACTCGCTTCAATAATTTTAGCATTGATATTATAGCGAATGGTCTTGTCCTTACAAAATCTTGGCTGAAAATGGAAATGATTTATTTGAAATAGGATTACCAGAAATACCTTATTTCCTTATCTTCGCAGCAAAGATATTTTTATGATAGTTGTTACAGGTGCGGCAGGATTTATTGCAAGCTGTTTGGTGGGTGAATTGAATGCCCAAGAGCGCGGAGACATTGTGGTGGTTGACGATTTTTCTAAACATGAAAAAGACAACAACCTCGATGGAAAAGAAATTATCGCCAAAGTTGCTCGAAGTGATTTCCACAATTGGTTGCTTGAATTTGCCCATGAAGTGGATTTTGTATTTCACCTTGGCGCGCGAACAGACACCACCGAATTCGACAAACAAATTTTCGACGATTTGAACCTGAATTACTCTAAAAAAGTTTGGGAAATTTGCACAAAAAAACAAATCCCACTCGTTTATGCCAGTTCAGGTGCCACCTATGGATTGGGCGAATTGGGCTATAAAGATGACCACGCCTTAACTCCAAAATTGAAGCCCTTAAATCCCTATGGTGATTCGAAAAACGACTTCGATATTTGGGTTTTGGAGCAAAAAAAAACGCCTCCGTTTTGGGCTGGATTGAAATTTTTCAATGTCTATGGTCCCAATGAATACCACAAAGGAAGAATGGCTTCGGTGGTTTTTCATGCCTTCAACCAAATCACTGCTAAAGGCGAATTGAAACTCTTCCGCTCCCACAATTCGAACTACAAAGATGGCGAGCAATTGCGTGATTTTGTCTATGTGAAAGATGTGGTGAAAGTCTGTCAATTTTTGATGAACAACAAACCCGAAAGCGGTATTTACAACTTGGGAACAGGTCAAGCAAGAACCTTTTTGGACTTGGGATTAAACACCTTCAAAGCTATGGGAATTGAGGCAAAAATTGAATTCATCGACACGCCCATCGATATCCGCGACAAATACCAATATTTCACAGAAGCAGACATGACAAAACTGAAAAACGCTGGTTATAATGACGCATTTATGACATTAGAAGAAGGCGTAGCAGATTATGTTTCCAATTATTTAACTCCAAACTCCTATTTATAAAATGCGCATTATTTCATTCAACGTGAACGGCATACGCGCCATTATGAACAAAGATTTCCAAAAATCGATGCGCGAAATGGCGCCAGATATTATTTGCTTTCAAGAAACGAAAGCGCAAGAAGACCAAGTGGAAACAGCACTAAAAGACTTCAATGATTATCAGCTTTTTGCCTATTCAGCCGAACGCAAAGGATATTCTGGAACGGCTATTCTCACCAAAAAAACACCGATTTCTGTTTACAAAGGCATCGGCATTGAAGAGCACGACAACGAAGGACGCGTTTTGACTTTGGAATTTGACAATTTCTTTTTGACCACAGTTTATGTCCCCAATTCGGGTTCTGAATTGCTGCGCTTGGCTTATCGACAAACATGGGATGCAGCTTTTTTGGCTTTCTTGAAAAATCTAGAAAAAACGAAACCTGTTCTGGTCTGCGGCGACTTCAACGTGGCTCACAAACCCATCGACTTGGCGCGACCAAAAGAAAATTACAACAAAGCAGCAGGCTACATGCAAGAAGAAATTGAAGGCATGGACGCATTTACATCCAACGGACTCTTTGATACTTTCCGCGCTTTAAACGGTGAAGAAGTGAAATATTCCTGGTGGAGCTACCGTGCAGGCGCAAGAGAGAAAAACGTAGGCTGGAGAATCGATTATTTCTTGGCTTCGGAATCTTTGATGTCCAGAATCAAATCGGCATTTATTATGAACGATATTTTCGGATCCGACCATTGCCCGGTGGGAGTAGAAATACAATAAAAAATACAAATAATTACGAATATGGCAAAGAAAAAAGAAAGCTCAAAACCGAGCATTATCAACAGGAAATCTGAGCAATTTTTAGAAAAATATTTAAACAATGCTTCTCCCACAGGCTTCGAATGGGAGGGACAAAAAGTTTGGTTGGACTACATCAAGCCCTACATCGACGAAAACTATGTGGATAACTACGGCACAGCGGTGGGTGTAATCAACCCGAAAGCCGATTACCGTGTGGTGATTGAAGCCCATGCCGATGAAATCTCTTGGTTTGTGCATTATATCACCAAAGAAGGATTCATTTATGTGTGCAGAAACGGTGGTTCCGATCATTTGATTGCGCCTTCTATGCGGGTGAATATCCACACCAAAAAAGGTTTGGTGAAGGCAGTTTTCGGATGGCCAGCCATTCACACGCGTCATGAAAAAGAAGAAACGCCGAGCATGAAAAACATTTTCCTCGATTGTGGCGTTGACAGCAAAGAAGAAGTTGAAAAACTGGGCATTCACGTAGGTTGTGTGGTAACTTTCGAAGACGAATTTATGATCATGCAAGGCAACAAATATGTAGGTCGCGCATTAGACAACCGCATCGGGGGTTTTATGATTGCCGAAGTGGCGCGTTTGTTGCACGAAAACAAAGTAAAACTACCCTACTCGCTGCATATCGTGAACGCAGTGCAAGAAGAAATTGGATTGCGCGGTGCTCAGATGATTGCCGAACGCATTCAACCACACTTGGCTATTGTTACCGACGTTTGCCACGACACAGGCTCGCCAATGATGAATAAAATCCAACAAGGCGACACCGTAAGCGGCAAAGGTCCCGTTTTAACTTACGGTCCGGCTGTACAAAACAATGTGCTGGGTATGATCATCGACAACGCCGAAAAGGCTGAAATCCCGTTCCAACGTGCGGCAGTGTCTCGTTCAACAGGCACAGATACCGATGCTTTCGCATATTCCAACGACGGCGTGCCCTCTGCATTGATTTCATTGCCTTTGCGTTACATGCACACCACCGTTGAAATGGCACACAAAGACGACGTAGAAAACTGTATCCGCTTGATTTATGAAACGCTTTTGAACGTGAAGGCGGGACAGAGTTTCAAGTATTTTTAAAGCACTTTTTTTTCGAACTTATCGTAAAAAACGGTCACTGAGTTTTTCGAAGTGCCGTTTTTTTTATTCCTTCTCAGGCACCTCATCTCTACCCTTCGTTTTGCCTTTAGCAAAATCCATGATGCGCTTGTAGGTATCCGGACAAACATCCTTAAACGCACGGTCGTAACTCATCGCGCCAACTTCAATATCCAAAGAATCTGCTGCTTCTCGTATGCAATCGCGCACGCCTTCGATGGTTTGGTCAGAAGAACAGGCGCAGGCAATTTCGGCGGCTTTTTTTTCGGCGTCTGAATAACCGCAAGCGCTTAAAAACAAAGCGCCAAAAAACAAAATTGATTTCAATTTATTCATACTCTAAGGTTCCTATAATTTCACGCTTCACTTTATTGTGCAAAGCAAGCAAATCGGGGCAATGGATTGACATCGCTCGGTCAAATTCGCTGTGCTCAATATCCACATTAAATTTTTCTTCTACTTCAAAAGAGCAAATGGCATAGTGCATCACATCGTTAGAAAACACCTCTGTTTGCTGAGCCTTGCTCTGCTCATTGGCGATGCATGCACAAATTTCTTTTGATGCATTGGCGTAATCTTCTTTGTTCACCTGATTGCACGATACAACAAAAAGAAGGGTTAAAATCCCAATTGATATCCGTTTCATAATGATTGATTTTCTGCAATTATTTTCTTGGCCGCATCCCAATAAATGTCCATTTCTTCCAGTTTCATCTTGGTAAAATCAGCACCATCCTTGGCCGCCAATTCTTCCATGAGCATAAATCGCTTCATGAATTTTTGATTCGTTTTTTCCAAGGCACTTTCTGGATTTAAACCTAAAAATCGTCCGTAGTTAATGAGTGAAAACAAAACATCTCCATATTCACTTTCAACACGCTCCGATTTAGCATCCACTTCCGCTTTCAGTTCTTCAATTTCCTCACGCACTTTTTCAAAAACCTGCTCTTGGTTGTCCCAGTCAAAACCAATTCCACGCACTTTTTCTTGAATACGCTGGGCTTTCACCATGGCAGGAAGACCTTTGGGCACGCCTTCCAAAACAGATTTCTTACCACTGCCCTCTTTCAATTTGATACGTTCCCAGTTGGCTTTTACCTGCTCTTCGGTTTCCGCAATCACATCACCATAAATATGTGGATGGCGCTCTACCAATTTATCACAAACCGCATGAATCACGTCGGCAATGTCAAAGTCTTGGGTTTCTGATGCTATGCGGGCGTAAAACACTATATGCAACAACAAATCTCCCAATTCCTTTTTGATTTCAGGCATGTCTTTTTCCAAAATGGCACCCGTCAATTCATAGGTTTCCTCGATGGTCAAATAGCTCAAAGAATCGAAAGTTTGCTTTTTATCCCACGGACATTGCTCACGGAGTTCATCCATGATTTTAAGAATTCGCGCAAAGGCGTCTTTTTTTTGTTCGAGGGTGTTCATTTTTTTTTGCGGTTGGCGGTTGGCTATTAGCTTATAGTGTGTATTTTATTTTTAGTTCAAATATATTCAATCTGATTTTATAATTATTGATTCGAGATTTGAAATTCGAGATTAATCCAGTGCGAATATCGAATTTCAAATCTCAAATTTTCTAATGTCTAATACAAACTATCTCTTAACTCTTGAATTTTCGGGTCGCTCACAAACTCTTCGTAAGGCATCCATTTGTCGATGAAGCCTTTTGGTCCGATCTCGATGATACGTGTTGCCACGGTGTTTACCAACTCAAAGTCATAGGAACTGAACAAAATCTGTCCCTCAAAATCGCGCATACCATTGTTTAAGGCAGTAATCGATTCCAAATCCAAGTGATTAGTCGGTTCATCGAGCATTATTACATTGGCTCTTGCCATGATCAATCGCGACAACATACAGCGCACTTTTTCACCACCGGAAAGTACTGTCGAACTTTTCAAAGCATCTTCACCTGAAAACAGCATTCTGCCCAAAAAGCCGCGTAAATTAACCTCTTCGCGTTCCTCATCAGTTTTGGCGTATTGTCGCAACCAATCTACCAAAGTTATTTTATCTTGGAAGAAAGAACTGTTATCAGAAGGCATATAAGCTGTGGTGATGGTTGTGCCATAGGTAAAACTACCAGAATCGGGTTTCATATTTTCATTCAAAACCTCAAAAAGCAGCGTGATGGCATTGGAATTTCGCGAAACAAATGCGATTTTATCTTTCTGATTAACAACCACATTCAAGTCTTTGAATAAGAAATTACCATCTTCTCCTCGCACACTCAAACCATTGATATTCAATACCTGATTTCCTGCATCCCTGTCTTGCGAAAAAATAATACCCGGATACCGTCTGCTTGATGGTTGAATTTCATCAATATCCAATTTATCCAACAACTTTCTTCGACTTGTTGCTTGTTTGGATTTGGAGGCATTGGCAGAAAATCGTGCAATAAATTCTTGCAGTTCCTTTTTCTTATCTTCTGCTTTTTTGTTTTTATCCGAACGTTGACGAGCAGCCAATTGAGACGACTGGTACCAGAAAGAATAATTACCCGTAAACAACTGTATTTTATTGTAATCAATATCACAAATATGTGTAACTACAGTATCCAAAAAGTGACGGTCGTGAGAAACGATAATCACCATGTTTTTATAATCCAAAAGGAAGTCTTCGAGCCACTTAATTGTCTGACCATCAAGGTCATTGGTTGGTTCATCGAGCACCAACACATCTGGATTTCCAAAAAGTGCTTGTGCCAATAGGATTCTCACTTTCAACTCGGCAGGCACATCAACCATGTTCATGTAATGAAATTCCTCCTTGATACCCAAGTTCGATAAAAGAGACGCGGCATCTGTTTCAGCATTCCAACCTTCCATATCGGCAAATTCGCCTTCCAATTCAGAGGCACGCATACCATCGGCATCAGAAAAATCTGGCTTCATATAGAGCGCATCTTTTTCTTTCATAATTTCATACATGCGCTTGTGGCCCATGATTACAGTTTCCAAAACAGGATGACTGTCAAACAAGGAATGTTCCTGACGCAAAACGGCCATTCTCTTTCCAGGCTCTAAATCAACACGTCCTTTGGTAGCATCGAGGTCGCCTGATAGAATTTTTAAAAATGTCGATTTTCCAGCTCCATTTGCGCCGATAACGCCATAGCAATTGCCATTAAAAAACTTCAAATTAACATCATCAAACAAAGTTCTTTTGCCAAATTGAAGTGATAAATTAGATACAGTAAGCATTTTATAAATTGAAAATTATACGGGCGCAAAGATAGTTTGTTTTTGGGGATAAATTAGAATAACGAGGCTGAACGATAAGAAATCAATTAAATCGAGTTAAGCCATTAAGAATAATAAGTTTATATGAATCCAAATTTAACAGAATATTATTTGAACAAAAACTTAAAAAATTTGCTTATCATAACATATTGAACTAATATTGTCGCTTTAAAACCCATGTTAATCAAACTGACTATGAAAAAAATTTACCTCCTAACAATTTCGTTGTTGGCAACCATGTCAATTTCGGCGCAGGTAGTTATCAACGAGTATTCTTGCGCAAATCGATCCATCACTGACGCTTACAATAATTATGAAGATTGGATTGAGTTATATAACACCTCTTCATCAGCAGTAAATTTGGCTGGCTACTATTTAAGCGACAAGTTAGACAACCCAACCAAATGGCAATTTCCTGCAGTGAATATTCCTGCAAACGGTCGTTTAGTGGTTGTTTGTTCTCGCAGAGATGGCTTATTTGGTGGTGTCCCTCACACAAATTTTACACTAGCTCAAATTGAACCTGACGACATTGTGTTTTCTGCACCGAATGGTACACTGATCGAAAGCGTTCCAATCCAAACTGCTCAGCTCAATCATTCTGTGGGTAGAATTACAGACGGAAATTCAGCTTGGGGAGTTTTTCAAAACCCATCTTACGGAACTCCCAATAACAGCGCATGGACAGGTTATACAGAAAAACCAACCTTGAGCGTAGCACCTGGATTTTATACCAGTACTCAAACAGTGAGCATGTCGGTTACCGACCAATCATTAACAATTCGCTACACCACGAATGGTTCTGAACCTACAACGGCATCAACTGCGTATACAGGGCCAATCACAGTATCTCAAACGACAGTAGTGCGTGCACGTGCTTTTTCTAGCAATCCGCAAATTGGTCCGGGTTTTATTGAAACCAACACTTATTTTATCAATGTTACGCATCAAATACCCGTTGTTTCGGTTTGTGGAACTCAACTTGCAACCTTGTTTGGTGGGTCTTGGGGTATAAGTCCAGTTGGTGTTATGGAATATTTTGAATCTGATGGATCTTTTATTGAAGAAGTTGTAGGCGATTTTAACAAACACGGCAATGACTCATGGGCCTATCCTCAAAGAGGAGTTGACTTTGTTGGTCGCGACGAAGCTGGTTACAATGAAGCTCTGAATCATCAACTTTTTATTACAACTCCAAGAACGGAATTTAAGCGTTTGATATTAAAAGCTGGTGCCAACGATAATTATCCATTTTCTAATGGTGCGCACATTCGCGATGCCTATGTTCATTCTTTATCGCAATTGGGTGGTCTTGATTTGGATGAAAGAAGTGCAACTTTTGTAGCCGTTTATTTAAATGGCGAATATTGGGGACTTTATGACATTCGTGAAAAAGCTGATGATCATGATTTCACGGCTTTCTACTACGACCAAAGCAGACAATTCAAAGGTTCTGCAAATCACATCCATTATCTCAAAACTTGGGGGGGTACTTGGACAGAATACGGTGCTCCAGCTGCACAGCCATCATGGGTGGCATTGCGCAACTTTGTATTAAACAACAACATGGGAGATGCAGCCAACTTTCAATATGTTTCAGATAATTTCAACTGGCAATCTTTAATTGACTATTTCGTAGTAGGTTCTGTAGTTGTTGCTGCCGACTGGTTAAATTGGAATACAGCATGGTGGAGAGGTACTGACCCTGACGGTGATGCTTTGGGTTGGAGATATGTTATTTGGGACATGGATAATACTTTTGGACATGGTGCTAACTACACAGGAATACCTAACACGGGACCGACAGCTGATCCGTGCAATGTTGAAAACCTTGGAGACCCAGGGGGACAAGGTCATACTGTGATTCTGAATAAATTGTTAGATGAAAACCCTATGGTTTATCAATATTATGTGACTAGATATACTGATTTGATGAATACAACATTCTCTTGTCAGTTCATGAATGAAGTTTTGGATAGTATGATGCTTGTAATGGAAACAGAAATGCAGGGACAAATTGACCGTTGGGGTGGCTCATGGGCTGACTGGCAGAATCGTGTTAATATCCTTAGAAATTGGATTGACGCACGATGCGTAAATATGGTTGGCGGGATGCAAGACTGTTACGATTTGACTGGTCCTTATGTTCAAAAAATTGAAGTTAACCCTGTTGGTGCAGGTAACGTACGATTGAATACAGAAACTATTTCCAATTTTGGAGCTGTTCGTAATGTTTTTGGCGGCATTGAAACCATATTAGAAGCCTTACCACAAGGAAACTATCAATTTTCACATTGGACATTCAACAATACTGTTGTTACCGATCCAACGCTGATTCTACAAACCATTGATATCAATCAAAACAACGATATTGTTGCCCATTTTATTGACCCCACTCAAACTGAAAACCAGTTGATTTATTATTGGCATTTCAACAATTTTGTTATGGTCAATGATTTACCGGTAAATGCTTTAGTTGCCGATTATCAGTTGTTCCCCAATGCGAATGCTACTATGACTTATGCTGGTGGCGACCCAAACATGGATCCTGTGAGTGAAGGTAGCTCTCAAAACCTTCAATTGGGCGAAATCGCTGACAAAGGTGCTCGAGTTAGAAACCCATCGACGGGGCGTTCTTTGATTTTCAATTTACCAACTACTGGAATCGAGGATATCCAATTCTTGTATTCGGTGAAGAGAACTAATTTCGGTCAGTTGATTAATAATGTGTCCTATTCTCTTGATGGCGTAAATTATATTACTGCTGGCTTAAGCGAAACATCATTTGACATTACAATTGATTATCAACTTGTTTCTATTGATTTTTCATCTATTGTAGGCGCAAACAACAATCCAAATTTCCATATCAAGATTGAATTTGAAGGCAACGTTGATCAGGCGAATGGCAACAATCGATATGATAATATTTCATTGACAGGTGCGCTTATAAATCCAGGGCCATCGTCGATTGCAGAAAACAACTTTGAATTTGTTGTTTTCCCGAATCCATCAACAAACAAATTTAACGTGACGTCTTCTGAAAATGTTAAATCTTACCGTGTGGTTGATTTACTTGGTAAAACAATTATTCATGTTCAAAACATGGATGTTGCCGAGTTTGAAGTGTTCTTAAATACTTTTGCACCGGGTGTATATGTACTCGAATTGACAACTGCTTCAGGAACAGCACAAACCAGAATTATCAAACAATAAGTTTTTTGCTTATTAAACACTTGAGAAACTGCCTCGTCTTTGGATGGGGCAGTTTTTTTATGCTCATTTTCTACCTAGAATTGTCTTAAGTTTTTTAAACTCTCTATTGCAACCAAAATGATCTGTATACACTTGGGATCCAACAAAATAAGCTCGGTAGCCATTAAAAGGAATCCCCTACCTCACCTGCACAAAGTCTATCACTAATTTTTCTTTTAAAAATCTGAATTTTTTCATATCGGCGGGAGTGACGAGAGCTTATCAAACAATCACTTTCTCGGTTGTTGTTTTGGATTTCTTTTATTGTGAAAACATGCTAAGATTCGAACCAATTTTTCTTGCTCATCAACTGTAAATACAAACTAAAGGGAAACTTACTGATTTTAAGTGACCTGACGTTTTTGTATTGAATTGCGTAAAACGGATTCATTGACAATGACTTATACGAAGAAACCAGCATTTTTAAAAACCTTTTAGGGGCATCCTCACTGTGAATCACATAAAAATCAATTGCATTCTCAATTTCCTTCTGGGCTCGTGGCGAAACAATTATGCTATAAGCCATACTTTTTTGCCAATTCGTTGATGGAATCCTCAGCAGTCAAATAAGTTGATTTATCTTCGTTCAATCGATAATCCAAAATTTGCTTCTGCTCAGCTGTCAACTCGTCCGATTCATCTCGCTCTTCTATGATTATGGTAATCGGCTTATTCTTGAAAGCCATTTTTATTGCCTCCAATATATCTATTGTAATTTCTTGCGCAGAATTCAGATGATAGGTTGTCGTCATGGTTTCATTTTTAAGTGATTCATTTGAGCTAAAATTCTAAATTACACGAAGATATTGATTTTTCTTTTTATTTCAGTATTTGAATAGCTAAATCACCTCACCTGCACAAAGTCTATCACCAACTTTTCTTTCAAAAATCTGAATTTTTTCATGTCGGCGGGAGTGACGAGAGCCAGTGAAATACCACGTTTTCCAGCACGGGCTGTTCTTCCGCTGCGGTGTGTATAGAACTCGGGTTGATCGGGCAAATTGTAATGCAACACAAAAGCCAAGCTATCAACATCCAAACCGCGGGCTGCCATGTCGGTTGCTACCAAAACCTGGGCTTTTTTATTTACAAAGGCGCGCATGGCTTTTTCGCGTTCGTGTTGCATCAAATCGCCATGCATCACATCCGTTTGAAAACCTTGAGTTTGAAGGAATTCATTCACGGTTTGCGCATCACCTTTGGTGCGAACAAACACGATGCCCCGTGCAGCGCCCATTGATTTAAGAAAAGCTTGTAGCATGCCGTTTTTTTCCTGCTTATCACAAATCACATATTGGTGCTCAATCATGGGGTTGATGATGTCCGCTTTTTTCAAAGAACGAACTATAGGTGCCGTTTTAGGAATGTACTCATCAATCATCTTTTGCAAAGAAGCTGGAATGGTGGCTGAAAACAACCATATCTTCCTGAAATCATTGGTTTTCGATAGAATTTTGTCGACATCTTTACGAAAACCCATGGCCAGAATCTCGTCGGCTTCGTCCATTACAAATTGGTGAATTCCAGAAAGGTCAACCGCCTTGAGTTCAATGAGTTCCCTCAATCTACCCGGCGTTGCAATGATTACTTGAGTGGGTCTTCTGAGGCGGCTAATTTGTTTCCCAATAGGTTCACCACCATAAACGGTTTCAACAAAGACTTTATCGGAGAACTTGGTCATTTTGAAAAATGCCTTACCCAATTGCTGACAAAGCTCACGCGTTGGACAAACCACAACGGCTTGAATCCGCTTGTCTGTTTTGTTGATGCGTTGCAAAATCGGAATGGCAAATGCAATGGTTTTACCGGTTCCAGTTTGGGCTTGTGCTATGATGTCCACTTTGTCGTTTAACAAAATGGGCAGCGCAGACTTTTGAATATCGGTGGGTTTGGAGATTTCCAGTTCTGTTAACGCACGCACGAAAACGTCTTCTACTCCTAAAGATTTGAATGACATGAGAAAGCTGTTGCTTTAAACCGCTGGCAAAATTGAACAACGGTCTGTATTTATTTACCGCAAAGATAGAGATAATAATGCTTGGTAGAATTTGGTGTGTGAAGGGATGGAACGAAGAGATTCTTGTCAAGCATAAAAAAGGCCCCCAAAATTGGAGGCCGAAAATCGTTCATTTATGAACCAAACAATTTTATGATTTTAATTTCTAAGCATCAATATTTGCATATTTCGCATGCTTCTCGATAAATTCTCGTCTTGGTGGAACATCATCGCCCATAAGCATTGAGAAAATTTGGTCGGCTTCAGCAGCGTTATCGATGGTTACTTGACGCAAGGTTCTACCTTCTGGATTCATGGTAGTTTCCCAAAGTTGTTCGGCATTCATCTCACCCAAACCTTTGTATCGTTGCACGTTAACAGATGATTCTGAGCCACTTCCTTTCATTTGTTCAATCAAAATATCGCGTTGGTCATCGTTCCAAGCGTAATCGGATTTGGTTCCTTTTTTCACTTGATACAAGGGCGGCGTGGCGATATAAATATAGCCTTGCTCGATAAGTTCCTTCATATATCGGAAGAAAAAAGTAAGAATCAAGGTTTCGATATGCGAGCCATCCACGTCGGCATCACACATGATGATGATTTTGTGGTAGCGCAATTTTTCTAGGTTCAAAGCCTTGGTGTCGTCTTCTGTTCCGACGCGAACGCCCAATGCTGTGTATAGGTTTTTGATTTCTTCGTTTTCAAAAATTTTGTACTGCATGGCTTTTTCCACGTTCAAGATTTTACCACGAAGGGGCATAATGGCTTGAAAATGTCTATCGCGGCCTTGCTTGGCTGTTCCACCCGCCGAGTCACCCTCAACGAAGTAAATCTCACACAACGCTGGGTCTTTTTCTGAGCAGTCGGCCAATTTACCTGGCAAACCTGAACCGGTCAACACATTTTTGCGCTGCACCATCTCACGGGCTTTTCTAGCAGCATGTCGCGCTCTAGCAGCTAAAAGCACTTTTTCCACAATTCTCCGAGCATCATTTGGATGTTCTTCCAGATAAGAAGCTAAAATTTCAGAAACCAATTGAGAAACAGGAGCAGACACTTCTTGGTTACCCAATTTTGTCTTCGTTTGTCCCTGAAACTGAGGTTCCATAACTTTCACGGAAACGATTGCTGTAAGACCTTCACGGAAGTCATCTCCTGTAATTTCAATTTTCTCTTTGGCCAAAAGCCCACTGTCATCCGCGTATTTTTTCAATGTATTTGTTAAACCACGTCTAAACCCAGAAAGGTGCGTTCCACCCTCGTAAGTATTGATGTTGTTTACATAAGAGAACACATTTTCAGAGTAAGAATTGTTGTAAACCAAAGCCACTTCAACTGGAATACCATCTTTTTCTCCTTCTACGTGGATTACTTGTTCAATGATAGACTCTCTGTTTTTATCCAAATATGCACAAAACTCCGCCAATCCTCCTTCAGAGTAAAAGTCAGTATGTAAAAATTGTCCCTCTTCAAGCTCAATTCGTTTGTCAGTTAACGAAATGCGAATACCTTTATTTAAGAAAGCCAATTCACGCATGCGCGCTGCCAAAGTATCATAGTTATATTCTGTAGTAGAGAAAATAGTTACATCTGGTTTGAATGTAACCGATGTGCCGCGTTTTTCCGAAGTTCCTATCTCTCTAACAGGATACATAGCTTTTCCGCGCTCATATTCTTGCTCATATACTTTTCCATCTCTGAAAACAGTTGCTTTCAAATGATCAGAAAGAGCGTTCACACAAGAAACACCAACACCGTGCAAACCACCAGAGACCTTATATGAATCTTTGTCGAATTTACCACCCGCACCAATTTTGGTCATTACAACTTCGAGGGCAGAAACGCCTTCTTTTTTGTGCATATCCACAGGAATACCGCGACCGTTGTCTTCAACTGAAACAGAATCATCTTCGTTGATAATCACCTTGATGTTGTCGCAATGACCAGCCAAAGCCTCATCAATAGAGTTATCCACCACCTCATAAACCAAATGATGCAATCCTTTTACGCCGGTGTCGCCGATGTACATCGAAGGACGCATCCTAACATGTTCCATCCCTTCAAGCGCCTGAATATTATCCGCTGAATAATCCTTATTTTTTTCTATCTCACTCATAATTCTTTCGTATCGAAAAGTTGTTGATTGTACTATTTTTTATAGAGGCACAAATATACGTATTCTCTAGTGAAAATTGGGGAAGGCAAGGTCTGATTGAGGCATTGTTTTCAACAAAGTTTCAACATTTAGACACAATTTTTGGTTGATTTTTTCAGAAAGACTAAAACGGATTAGAAAACCGCTGATCTTGCGTAAATTTGACATCAGTAAGCGTATGCAAAAAGGCAATAATCGCAGCTCTTTCACTTGCATTTAAACCGATATTTTGCGCGAGAATTGGATCTAAAGTTTCACTCGACTGAATACCAAAAGAGTAATGATTTAGCACCTGATCGAGATTGGAGAAGCGGCCATCGTGCATATATGGCGCAGTTAAAGCCACGTTTCGCAAACTGGGAACACGGAATTTTCCATCGTCTTCCGGGTTATTGGTGATTAATTTCCTGCCTGGGTCGGAAAATTCAGCATCTAAACCATTGTTGCGGTAACTAAAATCAGTTTGCAAAACACCAGCATGACACGCGGTACAATGTTGTTCGAAGAGTGCTTTGCCTGACATTTCTTGCGCGGTCAAGGTAGTTTCATCCTTTAAAAATTCGTCGTATTTGGAAGATGCTGAAATCATCAAACCTGTAAATTGGGTCATGGCATAAAAAAAACGCTGATCATCGATTCCGGGTGAACCGAAGGCTTTTTCAAAAAGCAGTTGATATTCTGGTATAGCCCGCAAGCGATTGAGCAACACAGCAAAATCCATATTCAATTCGCGGGGATGTGTGATTGCCGCGAAGGAAGAAATTTCAATGTGGTTCACGCCACCATCCCACATAAAAGCTGGATGCCAAGCCAAATTATATAATCCAGGACTATTTCTATCACCAAAAGCGCCTCCAACACCTTGACTAAGCGGCTTGCCTACATCGCTGAAAGCAGCCTCCAATTTGTGACAGCTGGCGCAAGAAACAGCATAATCCGCAGAAAGACGCGTATCATAAAAAAGACGACGCCCCAATTCAAAACCATCGTTAGTCACAGGGTTGTTGGAGAAATTATAATCAGGTTCGGGGAAATGACTGGGAGCAACAAAAGACAAGGTTTCGATTGGATCTGGAGGCAACTCTTTTGAGCATGAGAACAAAAAAGCGCTCAATACCGAAGCAAAAATCCCTATCTTAGTGATGCCATGCATTACTCCACGCCTTCTAAACTAAAGGCATTCATAAATTGGTCAGCCATATATTGCGCACGCGTTGAGGCACTGTGCACAGAATTTACTTCTGAGACCAAATTGCCCGCATTCCACGCTTTTGAAATATCTGCAAACAATTTCAACTTCGGGTCGTTTTGTCCGGTTACCATCAACGGCGATTCCGCAAGAGATATTTCTTTCCAACGTGTTGTATTGGAATTGTCGCTATCCATAAAGCCACCGATATGGAACGAAAAAAAGTTCAAATCGGCTTGTGGCGAACTGCCTTCCAATTTAATCATGATATAGCCAGTAGACCAAGACCAAAACATGGCATTGGATGGCGCTAAATCACCCGCTTGCGCACCAGATACGTTTTTAGCTGAATCGACGCCAATCAGAAAGCGAACGGCATCGTAAGTACCAAATGGAACATCGGGCAAGGTGAACTCATAATTGTTACTCTGAGAAACACTTACTAAATTGTAAGAAAAAGGATGCGACCACCATGTTCCGTCTGTTTTACGAAATTGGAAATTCGACAAATAATATTTGCACGTCGTGAAATTGAGGCTTTCATTGGTGGTTGGGTGTGTAAAATCCTGATTCAAAACCAAAGGCACCGAACTATCGTCCCAAATGTGGTTAATGGACACTTGAATATGTTTAGATTTTGGTGGGTCCTGATTGGGTTGAGTAGGATTTTTCTTGCAGCTGGAGAAAATGGCTAAACCCAAAAATACAGTAAGGATGATAAAACGATTTGTCATGGCGAAATATTATGTGACAAATATAGCAATATTTACCTAGTTTTCAATGATTGGGAAGGAAAATTGGGCTAAATCCCAGTGTGTTCCAGAAATTCAATTGCCTTTAGTCGAATGATTTGATTTGTTTGTGGAAGAACTTTTTTGTTCTCATCGAGAACTTGTAAAAGGTAAATTGCAAAACCCATTTCTTTCCTACTTTTGCCCCTCTATTTTTCAAACATGACAACATCAGCATATATCAATCGACTTAGCGGCATTGCGGAACATCAAATTGAGGCCGTTGTGAAATTATTGGAACAAGATGCCACGGTGCCATTTATTGCGCGCTATAGAAAGGAAGCGACGGGCAATTTGGACGAGGTAGAAATTGCCAAAATACGGGATGCGTACAAGAATTATCAAGACATTCAAAATCGCAAAAAAGTAATTCTCGCCAGCATTGAAGAGCAAGGAAAATTACACAGTGCTCTGCAGGAGAAAATTGAATCTTGTTTTGTTGCCAAAGACTTGGAGGATTTGTATTTGCCTTACAAACCCAAGCGAAAAAGTCGTGCGGATGAAGCCCGAAAATTGGGTTTGGAGCCATTGGCAAAACAAATCATGGCGCAACGTGGCATCGACCCAGAGGAAGCCGCCGAACGTTTCACCAACGCCAAATTAACGGAAGTTGAAGATGCTTTGGCCGGTGCTCGGGATATCATCGCGGAATGGATCAATGAAAATGCTTATGTGCGCAAACGACTCCGAAATCTCTTTGAAAAACGTGCGATGTTAAGCTCGGAATTGGTGAAAGGAAAAGATGTAGTAGGCGCTGTTTACAAAGACTATTTCAAGCACGAAGAACGATTGCGCTACTGCCCTTCTCACCGACTTTTGGCTATTTTGCGTGCCGAAAAAGAAGGCATTTTGAAAGTGAAATCTGTGCCGCCCCGCGAAGAAGCCATTCAGATATTGTCGGAAGCTTTGTTGAAAGGAAACGGTGCCGATGCGCAAGAAGTTTTGAAAGCTGCGAAAGATGCCTACACCCGACTTTTGGCACCATCTTTAGAAAATGAAATCCTCAGCGATGCCAAAGAAAAAGCCGACGAAGAAGCCATTCAGGTTTTCGCGAAAAATTTGAAACAGTTGTTGCTTTCGTCGCCATTGGGAGCCAAACGCATTTTGGCCATCGACCCAGGATTTAGAACGGGTTGCAAGGTGGTATGTATCAACGAGCAGGGCGATTTATTACACAACGAAACGATTTATCCTCATGCGCCACAAAACGAACGGAGCAAAGCCCAATCCAAGTTATCGCAATTGGTTTCCAGCTACAAAATTGATGCACTGGCTGTTGGCGACGGCACAGCAGGTCGCGAAACCGAAGAATTGGTGAAACACATCCGCTTCGACCGCGACATTCAGGTGTTTGTGGTCCGCGAAGATGGTGCGTCTATTTACTCGGCTTCACCTGTGGCGCGGCAGGAATTCCCGAATCATGATGTAACGGTTCGCGGTGCTATTTCCATTGGTCGCAGATTGGCAGACCCTTTGTCGGAATTGGTAAAAATCGATCCAAAATCTTTGGGCGTTGGACAATATCAGCACGATGTGGACCAGAAAAAATTGAAAGCCAGTTTGGATGATGTGGTCGTTTCTGCGGTAAACAACGTGGGCGTTGATTTGAATACAGCTTCACCCTATTTGCTGCAATATGTATCGGGTTTGAGCTTGGCAACGGCAGAAAAAATTGTGCAATTCCGAGCAGAAAAAGGTCCATTTTCAAGCAGGGAAGAATTGTTGAAAATACCGCGATTTGGTGCCAAAACCTTCGAGCAGGCCGCTGGGTTTTTGCGCATACGTTCGGCTGCTAATCCTTTGGACAATACGGCTGTTCACCCAGAATCGTATGGTTTGGTGGAACAATTTGCCAAGTTGAACAACACAAGCCTTCGAGATTTGGTGGGCAACGAAACCTTGCTGGCTAAAATTGAAAACGAGCGTGAATTGTCCTTTACGGAGCGGGATATTATCCAAGAATTGAAAAAACCGGGACGCGACCCAAGAAAGCAAGTACAAGTCTTGAATTTCAGCAAAAACATCCGCACCATCAACGACATTGAAGTGGGTATGACTTTGCCTGGCATTGTGACCAACGTGACCAATTTTGGTGCATTTGTAAACATTGGCATCAAAGAAAACGGCTTGATACACAAATCTCACCTCAGCGATGGCTATGTGGATAATCCCGCGGATTTTATTGCCTTGCACGAGCATGTGGAAGTGGAAATTATGAGTATTGATAAGGAGCGGAAAAGGATTGGATTGAGGAGGAAGTGATTTCTGGAAGGGATGCCCAAATTAACGGTTAAGTATCGGTTATTAACCGTTAGGTAACGGCTATTCTTCATATACCATTGAAATACAAACAATTGCGAGCTCTTTTATTTGTCATTTTTTATAAATCATTTTAATCTCGACGCGTTGTTTAGCTGAATTATCCGTAAATAACCGTTAGTCTTAGTGTAACGGTTAGCATAAAGACAACGGTTAGCATAAGCAAAACGGCAAGTCTTAGACTCCAGATTATTTTCCAGTCCACGATAGACCCTAGCCCTGATTGCAGCGGCAGCTTCCGCTTTTTTGAGCGGAACTACAGCGGAAAGCAGGAATAGCTTCAAGAAAAAATCTAAACAATAATTTTTTGGAATAGCGAGAAATAAAGGTTGGTCTCATTTGAATTGAAAAAAAACTGTGAAATTTCCTTTAATAATCTAACCTTTTTGTTCATAAATCTTTAACATACACTACTGGGTTTCGTCGTACCTTTGCAGCGAATTTTTAAGTCCGCCTTTATGCATAAGCTTGCTCTTGCAGCTGTTTTCACCTCATTTTTCGGCTTTATGGCTGATGCTCAAACGACACTTTTTTTTCAAAACGGTAATTTGGGAGACACTTGGGCTTTTTCTTCAACAGGTGCTGACCCAACCGCTGCAGCCGAGGCACTTTCTTCCTTGAATTATACCAGTGCCCCACAATCTTTGGTCGTTGGCGGCAACACACCTGGCGGCAGTTGTATCGATGGTGGTTCGGGCAACGGACCAAGCACATCGCGCACCTTTACTTTTGACGCTGTAGATATTAGCTCGAGCAACCAATTTGGCCGCACGGTCACTTTCAACTGGGGCAACAGACAACCTGTGTGCACCGGAACAGGTTGGGACACAGGCGAAAATTTGATTTTCACACCTATTCATGATGGCGTTTCACAAGCCAATATCACTTTGGCCAATGGCGCCAACGATGCCGTTTTCGATATAGCAAGCAACACTTTCACCTATACCGTTCCGCCCTGCGTAAGTTCATTTGCTTTTGTCTTGTCAATCAACACCAATCGTCGCGATGAACTGCTGATTTTGGATGATGTGCTTTTGACCACGCCCAACTTCAATACACCGCAGGAAATTACGAGTATCGCCATGAGTGTTTGTCCCAGTGATTTGCCTTTCGATTGGAATGGTGTTACAATCACAGCAGCCGGCGTTTACGACGCCACGCTCACAAACGCTTTCGGATGTGATTCGCTGTTGCAGCTTACTGTTACGATTGGTTCAGGATCGACGCAAAACGTGACGCTACAATTGTGTGAAGGTGATTTTCCTTACCTATACAACGGACAAACCTATAACACACCAGGTACTTTTACACAGGTTTTCGAAAATCCCGACGGCTGCGATTCGCTAGTTGTTCTTACCTTGGTTCAAAATCAGGCTTACTTTACACCTCAAAAGGGCTATGTTTGCTCCGATTTTCTACCCGAAATTTGGCATGGTCAAACCTTAACAGAATCTGGTGTTTATACAGCAAATCTTATTTCTCAAGCGGGTTGCGACTCGATTATCGAATACACGTTTACCGTTTATGAAAGTCCAAGTGCCAATATCTCGTTTAGCAGCACAACGGTTTTTTCTGACAATCCGGTGGTTACTGTTACGAATAATTCACAAAATGCAACAACTTGGGATTGGGTGGTGCCTTATTTAGATGAACCCTTTACCATTGATTCGGTATTTTCACCAACCATTACATTCCCATCAGCACCAGGCACTTATGAGATTCAATTCCATATGTTCAACGATGTTTGTACGGTAATTGAGTTGTTTTATATTACTGTTTTAGAACCCGAATTTGTATGGAATGTGAATTTTCCCAATGTTTTTTCGCCAAACAGTGATGGTGCGAATGATGTTTTAAGTTTTGATTTTTCGGGATTAGAATTTGTTGAGATTTTGGTTAAAAATCGCTGGGGACAAGTGGTTTTTGAAACGCAGGACCCGAACAATTTCTGGGATGGAAGAGATTACTCCAACGGCGAACCCTGTTCAGAAGGCGTTTATTTTTATCAAATCACCTTGCGCAATCCATTGCAAGAAGAGAAAACATTTCAGCAATTTGTGCATTTGATTCGAGAATAAGATGAAATCAATTTTCAACATAGCGCTTGTAACCCTGTTGGTCATGTTGAGTAGTTCTGTGAAAGCTCAAATCACCTTGGCTTTTCAAGGGGGCGAACCTGGCGACTCATGGAGTTATATTTCTTCGGGCACTGATGCCACGGCTGAAGCACAATCATTTTTGGCACAGAATATCATTGCGGGAACACGTTCATTGGTCGTAGGGGGCAATACAGGTGGCGGAAGTTGCATAGATGGCGGTTCGGGAAATGGCCCCAACGCAGCAAGATTTTTTACCTTCGATGAAATAGACATTTCGTCGAGTTCTCAGTTCACAAGAACACTCACTTTCAATTTCGGAAACAGACTGCCGGCTTGTGTTGGAACGGGTTGGGATTCTGGCGAAAATTTAGTCTTTACCGCCTATCACGATGGCATAGCCCAAACTCCAATAACTTTGGTGACAGGCGTAAACAACTTAGTGGTGCCGATTATTAACAATCAGTTTACACACACCATTCCTTCGTGCGTTACAAATTTTTATTTCCATATCACTATCACAACCAATCGAAGAGATGAACTCCTGTTTTTGGACAATGTGATGCTTACTTCGCCCAATTTAAATTCGGGAGGCGGCGCTGGAACTATCGTTGACCAAAATATTTGCGAAAATCAGTTGCCTTATTCTTGGAATGGATTTATATTCACGCAATCGGGACAACAAAGCGTGACGCTTACCAACAATAATGGGTGTGATTCCGTGGTGACCTATAACCTCACCGTGAATCCGATTTCAACGCCCTTGTTTACGCCTTCTGGACCTTTTTGTGCAGGGGCAAATATTCCAGCATTGCCTACAACATCTACCAACAATGTTCAAGGAAATTGGTCACCCGCGATAAACAACATGGCAACAACTACATACACTTTCACCCCAAGTGCAGGTCAATGTGCCAATTCTGCAACCACAAGCATTGAAATTCTACCGAGTATTAGTCCCATTTTTGCACCTGTTTCACCGTATTGTTCGGGCGATGTAATTCCTGATTTGCCGACAAGTTCTCAAAATGGAATCACTGGAACTTGGTCGCCAAATATCAACAACCAACAGACCACAACGTACACCTTTACTTCAAACGCGCAATGCACCACGCCAACTACTTTGACTATTGTCATCAATCCTAACGCAATGCCAACCTTTCAGAATGTAGGTCCCTTTTGTGCCGGTTCAAATATTCCGGCATTGCCCAATGTTTCTCAAAATGGCATAAGCGGTTTTTGGTCGCCTGCGATTAACAACACTTCAACCACCACTTATACATTTACCCCAGATGGCGCGCAATGCAGTCAGAGCAGTACCACTGAAATTGTTGTTTATCCCAATTTCACCACTGAACAAAACGTAGCGTTGTGCCAAAATCAAGTGCCTTATTCATGGAACGGACAAAGTTTAACCGTTTCTGGAACCTATACAGCAAACCTGACCACGCAACAAGGCTGTGATTCTATGCTGATCCTCAATTTAACTGTTGCTCCCACGGCCATTCAAAATCTTGATATTCAAGTTTGTCAGTCCGATTTGCCCTACACTTTTTTCAATCAAAGCATCACGGCTCCTGGCGTTTATCAGCATACCACAAACAATGGTTCTGAATGTGATTCTACTTTTATTTTGAATTTGAGTATTACACCAGTGACACCTGTGAATATTGCCAACACCCCAATAGCCACATGCCAATCCCCTCTTGATTTGGTTTATGTAATTCAAGGCGGAAATTTTTTGACCCAATGCGCATGGTCAACAACTGGGCAAACAGGTAACAACTGCGATGGATTCCCGGTGCAATACAATTTCGAAGGCTGTCATGATGTGACTTTGGCCGTAACAGATGTGAATGGTTGTGTGCAAAGTATTACGGCAAGCAACATTGCGTGTATATTACCCAGTCCTGAATCCAACTTTTTTATTAACCCAATTGAAGCAGAAATTGAAGATGAAATTCAATTGACCAATCTCTCGAATGGAGCGGTTAACTATTTTTGGGATTTTGGCAACAATTCAGGTTCAAGCAGTTCAACAAATCCAGTTGTGACATATCAAAGCCCAGGAGAATTTACAATTACTTTGGTTGCAGTGAACGAATTTGGATGCACAGACACCAACAGTCAAGTGGTATTAATTACTGAACCTGTTTTGTTTTATGTGCCTAATACATTCACACCAGATGGCAAGCTATTTAATGAAGTTTTTCAGCCTGTAATGACGCAAGGTTTCGATCCTTATCAATTTCAATTGACCATTTTCAATCGTTGGGGCGAAACAGTCTTTGTTTCTCAGCACCCGAAAAAAGGATGGAATGGGACATACAACGGTCAGCCTGTTCCTGAAGGCACGTATGTTTGGCAAATTGAGTTTCAGAACACACAGAAAATCAATGAGGTACACCGCGGACATGTGAACTTGATGCGTTAGATATTCTAATTCAGAAATGCCAAAAACGCCATCACATTGACGCCATCGGCATAATCGGTTAGGCTTGGGCACTGCGACTGACCAAAGGGAATTCCTTCTTTGCCGACTACGGCTTGTATTTGTTCCGATTTTTCATGCAAAAACGCATCAATCTGCTCACTACTCTCATAGCGATAACAATTCAACACGGCTGGTGGCGCGTGCAGTTCTTTATTGAAGCGCATCAACAGAAAGCCATTTTCCAAAACATCCTCACCATTCAGCATGTAAAGCGATCGATAATAATCAAAATTATTCATGTATTTATGGTGATTGATATAAGACTCATATTTCACAAACTGCATAAAAAGTCGCTGAATATCAAAATTATGAGGAACAAAAATCTGGGAAACATTTCTGCATCCAAATCCGAAATAAGAAAATACGTCATCAGCCAAGCCTTCAAGTTCAGCTTCACTTTCACTCCCCAATAAAACCGCAACAGAAGTCCTGTTTTGCCTGATTATGTGAGGATATTTCTCGAAATAATGTTTGAAAGACACGGCTGTATTGTTGCTTCCTGTGGCAATGACGGCATCAAAATCTTTCATCACCCCTGTGAAATGGCTGTAATGTTGCGCTATTCTGGGATCAATCATTTCAATCATATTGAAAAAAGCTTTCCACAGCAGGGCATCTTGGGACGAAAGTTTACATTTTGCGTGATGACCACTCATCAAAACGCATAAAAAATCATGAAAACCAACAAGTGGAATATTGCCTGCCATAATAACAGCGACCGTTTTAGGTTTGGAAGCAAATGCGTAAGGATGAAGCCAAGTGTCGAGTTGTTCCTGATCCAACCAAGTGGCCAAACCACCCAAGGATTGTCGCACAGAGACTTCGGAAAACCATGGGTTTTGGCGTTCCATAGTTCGAATCACATCTTCGAAAACCGTCAATTCTTCGGCATTCAATACCAAATCTTTGTTGTTGTCGGAAACATTTGCCAGCACACCAAAGATTTTTCCCACCTCGTGCATCAATAAAATGATTTCGCTGCGAACCATAAGCTCAATTTATTTGTTCTGTGTATCTTTGCAGGGCAAAAATTCGCGGCAAAAGTACAACAATTAACGTGAACAAAGCTTTATTCCATTTCTTTAGAGAGCATTACAAACTTGGAAATTGAAGGATAAATTATTAAACAACGAACAAAAATAAATAGGTCATGGCGATAATGATTACTGATGAATGCATCAACTGCGGGGCTTGCGAGCCAGAATGTCCGAACAATGCGATTTACGAAGGTGGCGCAGAATGGACCTATGCTGATGGCACCTCATTGAAAGGAATTATTACAACTTTAGATGGCAATGAAGTAGATGCCGATGGGCGTATTGAACCCAAAGACATGGATGTCTATTATATTGTAACCGACAAGTGCACTGAATGTGTTGGTTTTCACGACGAACCCCAATGCGCTGCTGTTTGTCCGGTAGATTGTTGTGTAGATGACCCAGAATATCGGGAATCAGAAGACGAGCTCTTGGCAAAAAAAGACTTTATGCACTTGGGGCAATAGAGGGAATACATGTCCAAAATGTAACAAATCAACAATTTGGGCGTTAGTAAGATTGGTGAACATAAAACCTCAAAAAGTATGCGTCGATTCATTTTATCTGTTTTCATTTTGTTTGGCGTGGCTCAAATGGGCTTCGCTCAAAGTGCTTTGGAGGCAGCTGAATTGAAGTTGGAGAAGAAACTGAATGCCCTCAGAGCAAGTCGCGATGCCGATGAAATGCGCAGACTCAACAAAACTTTCAAAGAAGAGTTAGAGGCTACTTTTGCCATAGATGGTTTTTTTGACTACCCCTTTAGTCGATTGACCACAATGGGAAGTGTAAAATCGCCAGACAATATGCTGCGCTTGTTCAATTGGAATGTGGAGCATGAAGATCAAACACACACTTATTATTGCTATATTGCTCATTTTCATAACAATAAACTTATTGTAACCGAATTAACTGACAATTCTTTTATGCTTCCTCCGCGCACAGAAGAAACTTTGGAATACGACAATTGGTATGGCGCTTTGTATTATCAAATTATCCCAGTGAAGCGCAAGAGTAAGCAAATGTACACCTTGGTAGGCTGGGACGGCAATTCCTCGTTTTCCGATATGAAAGTATTGGATGTACTTTATTTTTCAGGCTCTAAACCCAAATTAGGTTATCCAATCTTCAAAGACGAAGCTGGTTTGCACAAGCGCATGTTTTATGAATTCAAAAAGCATACGGTGATGACTTTGCGCTTCGAGCCTTCGCGTGAAATGATTATTTTCGATCATTTATCGCCAGAATCTCCATCTTTGGTGGGTGTTTATAGCTATTATGTTCCAGATATGTCATACGATGCTTTTGAATGGAATGGTACGATTTGGGAACATAAAAGCGATGTGATTGCTGTGAATCCGAAAGATAATCGCAAGCGCACTGTTATTCGAAATCGTAAAGGAAAAATCATAAAAGTAGTTGAAAACGAATGGGTTGACCCAACTCAAGGAGATTCACCAGTGGATAACGGGCAGCATGTAGCTGTTCCTCCAGATGCTCAAAACGGAAAGCCTGAAAAGGCAAAGAAACCCAAAAAGGAAAATAAAAATGACCCGTATTATCCACAAGGACGTAAACCCAAGAAAAACAGACCGGGTAGTGCGATAAAAATTCAGAAGTAATCCCCTTGGAAAATAAGAAACTCAAACTCGACGAACTCAATCGCGTTGATGTCGACACCTTTAAGCATCAAGATAAATTTAATATCTACTTGGTTTTGGACAACATCCGCAGCTTGAACAATGTGGGAACTTTTTTCAGAACGGGCGATGCCTTCAATGTAATGAAGATTTTCTTGTGTGGCATAACAGGTTGTCCGCCCCACCGCGACATCCACAAAACGGCTTTAGGCGCTACTGAATCTGTGGATTGGGAGTATGCCGAAGAGGCACTGGCATTGGTTGAACGCTTGCAATCGGAAGGCATCGAAGTTTGTGCCATTGAGCAAACGAGTGAAACAGTCTTTCTTCAAAATTTGAATTGGTCGAGTGAAAAACCGATTGCCTTAGTTTTTGGGAATGAGGTAGATGGTGTTCAACAAGCCGTGATTGATGCATCCAATAGAGTGATTGAAATTCCACAATTCGGCACCAAGCATTCGCTTAATGTTTCTGTAGCTACAGGGATTGTTTTGTGGGAGTGTGTACGCGGGTTAGTAAAATAGTCATTTTGTTTGGCTTGAGAATCAATCTTTATTTACCCGCGCAAAAACATAAACTGCCAAACCGCCCGTTACAAACATAATCAGTGAGTACAGCGCAGGAACCACAGCAATTGTTGGGTTATTGAGCAAAGTAGCCGAAGATGCGATGGCTATGGCCAATGTTCCGTTTTGAATGCCCGCTTCAATGGAAATTGTTGAGGATTGTTTGAAATTCAAACCCGCAATTTTTGAAACGCCGAAACCCAAAAGCATGGTGAGCACATTGAGAACCAAGGCAGGTGCACCTGTTTGCAACATGTAGGGAATTAGATTTTCGCGATCTTTTAACACCGCACCCAAGATGATAATCGTTATAAAAACCGCAGAGGCAATTTTCACGGGTCTTTGAAAACGCAGCGCCATTTTGGGATATCGCTTGTTGAGGAACATTCCCAAAGAAACGGGAATGATTGTAATAACCAAAATTTGAAGCATCGTTTTAAGTACTGGTAATGCCACATACATACCTGCTCCCATAAAGGTTTCCATGGCATGGTTCACCAAAAAAGGAATCGTGAAAATGGTGATGAGGCTCGAAATTGCCGTGAGTGTTATGGAAAGCGCAGCATCACATTTGCCCAGATACGCCAAAAGATTCGAAGTAGGTCCGCCCGGAACAGCTGCCAACAATATTATGCCCACAGCAAACTCCGATTTGATTTCCCAGACCGACATCAGGGCAAAAGCCAGCACAGGCAGCATAACAACTTGACAAATCAAACCTATAATTACCGCCTTGGGCAAAACCGTGACGCGTTTAAAATCTTGTAAAGTCAGCGATAAACCCATGCCCAACATAATAACAGCCAAGGCTACTGGCAAAAATACTTCGGTGATGATACTTGTTTGCATGAGAATCTACTTTTGTTGAAGGGCGAAAATAGATATTCTTGGGCGCAAAACAAAATAAGGACGGTTATAAATAGCCGTTAGTAACCGTTAGCAAGTTTTAACAACGAATATGATATTTATTTCCAACGAGTTAGGGGCAAAAACCACTTATTTTCGCATTAACCGTTACCAAATCAAGGCAACGAATATCTTGTTCATTTTCAATGATTTAGATGCAAATCAGTTCATTTTCAAATTAACCGTTACCAAATCCAGGTAACGAATATATTATTAACTTTCAATGAGTTAGACGCGAAAAATCACATTTCATTTATATGAACAAAATCACCCTAGCTCAAACCCACTCCGATACGCACCAAGCTCCTCGCAATAATCCAAAAAAGCGCCATAAAATTTGTCTGCACCGATTGTTGCGCTATCGCCAATCACGATTAATCTATTTTGTGCTCGTGTTAATGCCACGTTCATGCGACGGTAATCTTGTAAAAATCCAATTTCTTGGGCATCGTTTGAGCGTACCAAGCTGATAATTATTCCATCCGCTTCTTGCCCTTGGATGCTGTCAATTGTGGAAATTTTATGTTTAATTCCCAAGGCCGTTTTCAATGCATCCACCTGACCTTGGTAGGGCGAAATTAGCACCCAGTTCACTTCTTGATTTTCGGGTGATTCCAATAATTTCTGCACCAATTCCACCTCGCCCTCGTTAAAACGAGATCCCGTTTCCTCAATAATTTTCTCTTCATAACCCATGCCTGCCGTATCATAAAACAGAAATGAGAATTCTTCTAGCTCTGCTTTAAAGTGCTGCAAACGATTGTCATAAAACTGAGCGTTTGAAAACTGCGCGATTTTGGGTGTCATGCGGTATTGGGTGTCCAAAAAATGAACGGTCGAAACCCACTGCTGCATGTTGTGTAAAATAGAAGACGCAGCAGGATTCCTCATGTTCTGATTGGCCAAATAAGTCGGAGGCAATTGGTACACATCACCCGCCAAAACCCAATTGGCCGCAATAGGTGCCAAGAGCCAAGCCAAAGCATCGTGGCACTGCCCTGCTTCGTCGATGAACAAATAATCCACCTGAAAATCGAAGCCCAATTCGTCGAACAAGCCAACTGGTGTGCCCAAGATCACTTCGGAAGCGTTTTTCACTTTGTCGATGGCAAAAGCCCGAAGCGCCTTCACTTCCTTGCGCAATGCTTTGATTTCCTGATAATTGGCTTGTCGTTCTTCACGGGCTGCTTTGTCGAAAACGCGTTTGTGTTGACCCGCTTTTTTTCGCAATTCGTTGATTTGCTTCTGGTAATTTTTGATTTGTTTCAGTTCTGCTGCTTGCTCCAAATAGCCATCCACAGTGAAGGGCGACACGTCTTCCGCAATTTTAATGTTGTTGCCTACGCGCAAAATTTTCAGTCCATGTTTCACCAAAACGCGGGCGCAATGATCCACAGCGGTATTGCTCGGTGCCGTTACAACGATACGTTTTCCATCTTTCACTAATGCGTGAATGGCGTGGGCAATGGTTGTGGTTTTTCCTGTCCCTGGCGGACCGTGTACAATAGAAATGCCCTCTTGTTGCAAAATCGCATTCACCGCGGCATTTTGGGAGTCATTCAGGTTTTCATTAGAATAAATAGTTCTATTTAGAACTTTTTCACTAGTAGTTCGACCCAGATATGATACGATTTTTTTTATGTTTTCGAGCTTATTTTCTTCCAAAAAGCCCAAAGCGCGATCCATCAAATCGAAAGTATGTTCATCCGCTTGCAGCATCAATCCCACACCGCGCTCTTCAATCCAATCGGGGAAATGTTCGCCATGTATAGCCACGACTACGGTTTTATCCATACAATCAACCACATGCGCGTTGATTTGGTTGGTATCTTGAAAACATCGAACGGGCGTTCCTGGTTTAAACATGTTGGATGCTCCATCATACAAAATCTGAAAATGCACAAGGGGTGTTTCATCGGTAGAAAAAGTTCTATTTAGAACCTTTAGGGGATGCAACACAACACCTTGCTGCTTCAATTCTTTAAGGTTAGCAGCATTGGCATTTTTACCATAGCGGATTTCTTGTGCCTGGCGTTCGTGAGTCAGAACTTGCTTTAAATCTTCAATATAAATCGCTCTATCCCAACTTTTCATCTAACACAGCTTCATAAAAACCTCACTATCCTTTCTCGGTTCAATGGAATTGTAACAAGTTTCCATGCTCACTGTATCAAAATATTTTTGAAAAAGCACACGATAATCTTCAACAAAGCCGCCAAAAGGCGGTCCCCCTTCAAAATCTCGGTTGAAAAGTACGCCGACCAATTTACCAGTTGGTTTGAGCAGCGATTTCATCTTTTTTACATAAGCTTCTCTCAAACTTGGGTCGATAGCGCAAAAAAAAGTTTGTTCTACAATCAAATCGTATTGACCTTGGTGTTCAAAAAAATCGCCAAGAAGCAAGTTTTCTTTCGGAAAATCTGGGCAAATATCCACTAAATGTGTCAAGGGTTCTTGCGCTAAATCAATAACTTGTACATTTGTAAATCCCAATTGATGCAGGTAATTGGCTTCGTGAGCATATCCAGCGCCGGGAATCAAAATATGGAGTTGTCTATTGGTCAGTTGATCGAAATACTCTTGAAGCGGTGTGCTGCAAAAGCCAATATCCCAACCTGTTTGGTCTTCTTGGTAGCGTTTTGACCAAAATTCTTTGTCTAATTTCATTATTATTGTGCGTGTATTTCAAAAAATAAATTGGTGTCATCGTACGTATTTCGAAGCCCCGAATTTTCATCCGAGGCCTCGCAAATTGTTTAAGAAAATTAAGCCTTGTTCGGAATATCTTCTTCAGGATTAAACTTATAAAGCCTGTTGGATTCTTCTTCTTTGAGTTCGGAAACCAAATTCAAAGCATCTGGTATAACGTCGCTACAAACCACGATCAAGGCATTTTTAGGTGCTGTTTTAACGGCATGAATTATAGCATCTCGCTCTTTGGCGATGATGGTCACTTTTTTAGTTGGCTCTGCAGATTTGATTCCCGCTTCCAACATTTCAATGATTTCGGTATCTGTTCTGCCACGTAAATGCTTGTCTTGGCGAATGATAATTTCATCAAACATGGAAGCCGCAACAGCGCCCACTTCTTGTGTATCTTCTTCTCGACGGTCGCCAACACCCGCAATAATTCCAATTTTCACAGAACAATCCATTTTATCGGTCATATCTTTCAAGGCACGAAGTCCCGCTGGGTTGTGGGCATAATCCAACAACACTTGGAAGTTCTCGAAATTGAACAAATTTAAGCGACCTGGCGTTTGCCCTGGTGATGGAATAAAAGTTTCTAAGGCTACTTTGATGTCTTCAATGCTGAATCCTTTGAGGTATGCTGTGAGCACGGCTGGCAATACATTCTGAATCATAAACGTTGCTTTTCCGCCAAAAGTCAGGGGCACATTCACCGCTTTGATGACACGGTATTTCCATTCACCTCTGCAAATGGTAATGAATCCATTTTCATAAATAGCAGATATTCCACCTACTTTCATCATCGCTTTGATGCGTGGACTATTTTCATCCATCGAGAACAAAGCCACGTTGCATTCTACCGATTTACGCATGTTATACACCAAATCATCATCAGCATTCAAAATGGCATAACCATCTCTAAGCACAGTTTCTGGGATAACGCCTTTCACTTTGGCCAATTGCTCAACAGTATGAATTCCTTTTAAGCCCAAATGGTCTGATGCTACGTTGGTTACAATACCGATATCACATTTTTTAAAGCCCAAACCAGCACGAAGCAATCCACCACGAGCAGATTCCAACACGGCGAAATTCACAGTTGGGTCTTTCAAAACAAACTCAGCACTAGCAGGGCCAGTACAATCACCTTTCACCACCAATCTATTTTGAATGTAAACCCCATCGGATGTGGTGTAACCCACTTTAAATCCTTTCATTTTAGCCATGTGGGCTATCAAACGTGTAGTAGTTGTTTTTCCATTTGTACCTGTAACGGCGATAATTGGAATTCGCGACGATGAACCTGCTGGGAACAACATATCGATCACATCACCTGCCACATTTCTCGGCAAACCTTCGGCAGGCGCCAAGTGCATTCGAAAACCTGGACCTGCGTTTACTTCTAGTACTGCCCCACCTGTTTCCTCTAAAGGTTTGGTGATATCAGTAGTCATCACATCAATTCCACAGATGTCTAAGTCGATGATTTTAGAAATGCGCTCAGCCATAAACACCACTGATGGATGCAAAATGTCGGTTACATCTTCTGAAGTGCCACCCGTGCTGAGATTGGCTGTATCTTTTAAAATAACACGTTCACCTTCAGGAATAACAGAATCCAAGGTCAATCCTTTGGCAGCAATGATAGTCTTGGTCAATTCATTTACAGTAATTTGTGTCAATACTTTTTCATGACCAAATCCGCGTCTTGGGTCGGCATTTACCGTATCAATCAATTCTTGTAAGGTAGATTTTCCATTTCCTATAACATGCGCTGGGGTTCTTTTTGCCGCGGCAACCAAGCGATTGTCAATGACCAAAATGCGATAATCTTCACCTGTGATAAAGCGCTCAACAATAACCTGACGCGACACTTCTTTGGCCTGTCTATAACCTTCCAAAGCATCTTCTAAATTATTGATATTCACCGTAATACCTCTACCATGATTGCCGCCAACAGGTTTTGTAACCAGCGGAAAACCAACATAGCGCACTGCCTCTTTTAAACCTTCTTCGCTGCGCACGATTTCGCCTTTGGGCACAGGAACTTCGGCTTGTTCGAGCAAATATTTTGTATCTTCTTTATCGCATGCAATTTCAACACCAATAGAACTGGTTTGACTGGTAACAGTGGCCTGAATTTTTTTCTGATTGGCACCGTAGCCCAACTGCACCAAGGAATATTTGTTTAATCGAATCCAAGGAATACCGCGGCGTTCGGCTTCTTCTACAATAGAGCCCGTGCTTGGTCCAAGGCGTTCGGCCTCGCGAATTTCCCGCATTTCTTGAATGTCTGAGGACATATCGTAAGATTCACCGGCTATCAGCGCTTCTGCAATTCGCACAGCGGCTTTGGCTGCATAACGACCAACTTTTTCCTCCAAATAAGCAAAAACGACGAAATAAACACCATGTTCTCCATACGTTCTGGTTCTACCGAAGCCAACTTCCATGCCAGCCATGGTTTGAATTTCGAGTGCTATATGTTCTATGACGTGCCCCATCCAAGTGCCTTCTTCGACACGTTCAAAAAAGCCCCCTTCGTAGCCTTTCGAGCAGCGGTGCTTTTCCATGCTTGGAAACATCGTTTTCAATCTTTCTAAAAAACCGGGTATTTTATTGGTGGGCTGGTCTTCCATTTCCTCCAAATCCAATACCATAACAATTAATTTATGACGACGAACTGACCAATAATTGGGTCCGCGCATGGCGTTTATTTCTCTGATATTCATAAAAATTGGTTTAGTGTGTTTGTAATTCGAATCACTTATAGGTCTGCTTCGAAGCACGTAAATTTAGAATTATTTTTAACTGAGCGTATTGTTGTAAAAAAAAGAAGGAGCCCCAATCAGAACTCCTTGAAAATAAATAAAATAAGTTTTGTCTTAAAATTTAAAAAACCAACTTACCATCGGAAAAGGGAAGGAATAATTTCGCTTGGTCATAAAAATACCTGGATTGAATTCACTATTCGAATAAAACAAGGTTTCTCTATAATTCCGCGTACCAATTATTCCCGCTAAACTCACTTGAAAAGCAGATTTTTCGGATTTCTGAAAACGCATGCCGGGCATGATCACAAAATTAGTCGTGGTCTCGGTGTAGTCCATAGATTCTGAAACCACAGCATAATCAGAATCTGATGCATTCGTGTTTGAATAGGTAATGTTCTGATAAACACCATTTCTGCTTGCAAAAGTTCCCATAACATCGATGAAGAAACTGGTTTTAGCATTAATGGCCACGACACCTGCAAGTCCAATCACTGGACCTTTATATAAACCATTACTTTGTCTTGATCCATATGGAAATTGAAAATATTGATAGCCAAAGCCCTCGTCAATCGGATAATATGTGCCTGCGGGAATTAATATATCAACGCCACCGTTTCCTGCATCGAAATAGCCATAACCAGCTGATAATGTGATATTATTGCGTCTATCGCCATAAGTAATCATGCCCCAATGTAAACCCCCAAAGCCTCTGGTTTGATTGATATAACCCGAAGAACCAATCAATGTGCCGAGACCAAAATTTAATTTTTCATTGCCAGTTGGAATGGTGTATTTCAAGGCCAAAGCTATTGGACTGGCTATCCAGGTGGTTATAATTCCAACCGATAGATTGTCCATAACCGAAAAGTGAACCTCCGGACCATACAAGTTCACTATGGCATAATGATCTCCTCGTTTTATTGGAAAAGCATTCGTTGAAAACTGATAGCGCGTAGTGAAAACACCTTCACCAAGAAATTCACCATCACGATAGTCGCGATTTACGTCAATTTTCTTGATATTTTTAATGTCGGATTTCGGAATGTAAATTTTTCCCAAATCACCCGTGAGTATCAAAACCTCTCTTCCATCGTCTGATAAAATGTATCCAACATATTCAATTCCATTATTTTTGGTAATGATATATTGCGTAGAATCGTCCGCGTTTGGGTTGGATTGGGCTTGAATTAAAAATGAGGGCAATAGCATCAAACCAAGAAGAAACAATAACTTTCTCATAAATCGAAATTTGATTAAAAATTAAAAAACCAAGTGCAATTCGGAATAGGAAATGAATATCTATCTATAAAAACATTGGGAGAAAAACTTCCGTCTTGTAAATACGTATACGTTGTTTTTCCAATAACGCCTGTAAGACTTACTTGAAACGCTCTGTTTGGTTTTCTTTGGAAACGCATACTGGGCATAAAAATAAAGTTACTTGATTTTCTAGACAAACCATCGAGCAAAGGACCATAGGTAACATCAATAAGCTCATTGTTACTGCCATAATTGCTGGATATTTCTTGTCCGTAAAGCATTTGATTGGTGTGCACAAACATGGCATCGAAAATGAAACTAACACGGTCGTTTAAGGCAAACATGCCTCCTAGTCCAAGAATTGGCCCACGATGCGCAGTATTAAACCCCATGGATTTAGCATTCGGAAGATTAGCCGCGGTAAAAGTGCCTTGAGGATAGTATCGTTTCCAGAAAAAATCGAAATTGAAATAACCATAACCTGCCGATAAAGTCACGTTGTTTCTTCTACTTCCATAAGTGGCCATGCCCCAATGCAGACCGCCCAAGCCTTGTGCTCTATTTAAAAACATGGTAGAGCCAAGCAAAGTACCAAAACCAAAATGCAATTTTTCGATATGCGAATCGAGGGTATATTTCAGTGCAACCACAAACGGACTAGCTGCCCAAGTGGTCATCACGCCAATAGAAAAATTATCAGCAACTGAGAAATGAACCTCTGGTCCGTAGAGATGAACCATGGCATAATGTTCGCCTTTTTTTATTGGAAATGAATTGGTTGTAAATTGATAACGTGTCGTGAAAACGCCCTCTCCCAAAAATTTGCCGCCCTGAAAATCTTCATGTTCGTTTAATTTTTTGATACTTCTAATTTCCGATTTGGGGATGTAAATCTTACCTAAGTTGTCTGTTTGCATGAGTACTTCGCGGCCATCGTCAGACAAAATAAAGCCAATTAATTTATTTGACTAGTCGCAAATATACCACTACATAAATAGTTTACGCAGTCCAGGGTTCATCTTTGTCAAAAAAAGAGATGAAAATACATGAATTTAGTTTGAGATTTCCCGATGAAAATAGCTGTCGGTTG
>JBIIJN010000082.1:0-10675 GCA_044233745.1 Crocinitomicaceae bacterium | reverse complement strand
CATTTTGAAATGCAACCGACAGCTATTTTCATCGGGAAATCTCAAACTAAATTCATGTATTTTCATCTCTTTTTTTGACAAAGATGAACCCTGGACTGCGTAAACTATTTATGTAGTGGTATATTTGTGACTAGTCAAATTTATTATTATATATTTGCCTTATCTATACTTAACACCATGAAAAAACAAATCCTCTCCATCGGCTTATCTTTAGCCTTTTTCGGACAAATTTTCGCACAAACGGTGACCAATCACCCGGAAAGTTCCTACAAATTTGAGCAAATTGCTAACCACGATGCCACGCCTGTTTTGAGTCAGGGCATGAGTGGAACTTGTTGGAGTTTTTCGGCTTTGTCTTTTTTTGAAAGTGAAATAATGCGCTTGAAAAAAGAGCAAATCGTGCTGTCGGAAATGTATATTGTGCGACACGCTTATTATGAAAAAGCCGTGAAATACATCCGCATGGATGGCAAAACCAACTTTGGAGAAGGTGGGGCATTCCACGATATTCCATACATCATCAAGCGCTATGGTATTGTGCCTGCTGGCGAATACACAGGCCTACGTCCGAATGAAGAAAGCATCAACCACAGCGAGATGTTCAATGTGCTCAATGGTTTCATGGGTGGTGTTTTGAAAACAGCCCACGATTTGCGCAGAGGAGAATCTTTGTCGGATTCATGGAAAGCTGGAATTTCTGGAATTTTGGATGCTTATTTGGGCGCAGTTCCGAAAAATTTCACGCACAATGGAAAATCGTATACGCCACAAAGTTTCGCTGAATATTTGAAATTGAACATGGATGACTATGTGTCCATCACTTCATTTACGCATTTCCCGATGTATGAAAAATGTATGCTCGAAATTCCAGACAATTGGGGCTGGGGCATGAGCTACAATGTGAGTTTAGATGACTTGGTGCGTATCAACGAACACGCCTTGAAAAACGGTTTCACTGTGGCTTGGGGTGCCGATGTTTCTGAAGGTGGTTTCAATTTCCGTGAGGGCATTGCCATTGTGCCGGAAGACCCATCAACCATCAAAACGCAAGGGGCCGACAACCGCAATTTCTCCGATGCCGGTCCCGTTCGTATCTCCAATGCTTTCCGCGAACCCGTTAAAGAATTAAACATCACACCTGAATTGCGTCAACAAGGCTACGACAATAAAACCACGCAAGACGACCACGGTATGCATATCACCGGTCTGTTCAAAGAAGCCAATGGCACGATGTATTATTTGGTGAAAAACTCCTGGGGCACATCCAACCACCCAAAAGGTTATCTGTTTGTTTCACAGAATTTTTTCAAATACAAAACCATCAATATTTATTTACACAAAGATGCTTTGCCAAGCGATTTGAGAAAGAAATTGAGGTTGGAGTAAACCACGAGACTCCAAGAAATATCATTCAATAAAAACAGGATTTAAGTAAAAATTAATTACTCTGCGCTTGGGATTTCTGGGTTGATTTTTTTCTTATCCATCAAAACTTCGTAAGATATTTGGCTAATTCTTTCGGCAATATCATCTGTTGGCAGATCGTTGTCATCGTCGCCAAATGGATCTTCGATTTCCTCTGCGAGCACTTCCATACTTACAATCACATAGAACACAAAAACCGAAATTAAAGCGGCGTAATATCCAAAAACACTGACGAATGCCAGTGGCAATGTTGAGGTGTAAATGAAGATGAATTTTTTAAGAAAAATACTGTAAGAATATGGAATTGGAGTGTTTTTGATTCGTTCGCATGCGCCCAAGCTGTCCATAAAAGCATTCAAATTTTTGTCGAGCGATAAAAACTCAATTTGCGTGATGGTGTTTTGATTTTTCAAATGAACCAAATGTTCATACATCAACTGCACTATAGCTAGTGGAGGGTGTGCGCGTCCTTTTATTCGTTCATATTCTTGCCCTGTTAAATCTAGCAATTCCCATTTGGTGCCATCTCTTAAGTGTTCTTTTGCAGCGAACATAAAATTGCAAATCATGCGTGCAAAAAAACCTCTACTTTCTTCGCTTTCTAGATGTACTTTCAATTTTACAGCTAGATTTCTAGAGTCATTCACCAATTCACCCCATTTTTTGCGCCCTTCCCACCAACGGTCATAAGCAGTATTTGTTCTAAAAACTAGCAATAGTGAAATCACAAAACCTACTAAAGAATAAATAGTTGTTAGACTCGAAAGTTGTTTGTGAATATTATTGAAAAAATTGATTTCCACCCAAGCGATTGCCAAACTCAATAGGGTCATATAAATCAATTCGCGCCAAAGAATTCTGACGGTGTCGCTTTTGTGGAAAGCAAAAATTAATTGAATCCATGACTTGGGATTGTATTTTATCATAGGGAAATGTATGTGTATTTAAGCCATGCTTATTGGATTAAAATGATGACAGTTATCTTATACAAGATTTATTATATCAAAAAAGCCCGAAATATTTGACATTCCGGGCTTTTCACTATTTATTCGGACTAATACAACTCCTCTTTCAAGGCTGCGCGGTAATCCTTAATCTCTTCGCGGTTGATTTTGTTGTCGGCTGCCTTAAGCAAGTTCAACAAATACACCAAATTCTCTTGGTCTTCGATTTCCAAAGGATATTCACCACCTTCTTCGTCTTCCTCATATTGCGCTTGGATATCGAAAGATCCATCGTTTTCCTCTAGATATTCGTAAGTCAAACGCAAAACCTTCGTTACCAAAGGATCGGCTTCGGCCAAAGCATGTTCACGCAATTGTTGCAATTGAGGCACAAGCGACTCAACGTTGATTCCGTTTTTCTCGATTTCAGCAACGATTGTATCTATCAAATTATTGGCTGCAGCTATTTTCATTTCTTAAACAATTAGGGCGCAAAAATATAAATTGCAGCCGAAAAGAGCGCACTATATTTCAAAAATAAACCAAAATGAAGCAACATCACTACCTTTGAAGTCAATATGCATGCCCATCAACCTGACACATTTCACAACAAATCCATTCTTTTCTCAGCCTTAAACTGGGGATATGGTCACGTGATGCGGTCTTTGGTTTTGCTGAAAAAGCTAGTAAAACAAGGCAACAAACTGTATGTGGTGGGCACTGAGGAACAAATCACACTTTTTAAAACAGAGGGATTGGAAGCCAGCTACATCCATCAGGAAGGGTATCCCTTTCAATTTGGCGGAAATGGTAATTTTTCCTTGGATTTGTTCAAAAATAGCTCGGCTCTCAAACAACATTTTGTCCGAGAACAGAAAAACGTGGAACAACTTTGTGCAGATTTCGCTATTGACTTGGTCATTGCCGATCAAAGTTTGGGGTTTTTCAGTCGAAAAGTGCCTTCGATTCTCATCACGCATCAATTAAATTTACCATTATCATGGTGGGAAAAACCAGCGCAGTGGTTCTACAACAAGCAAGTCAACAATTTCCAGCAGATTTGGATTCCAGACCAAGCGCCACCCAATAATTTGGCGGGACGGTTATCGGAAACAAATCGGAAAAACGTGACTTACATCGGCTGGCTCTCGCGGTTCAAAGAAATCCCAAAAGTTGACAAGCAATTTGACGTTGGCGTTTTGGTAACAGGACCTCAGCCTTATGCCCAACAGTTTTTTGAGGAGATGTGTAAACGTTTTGAAAACAGCCCTGAAAAAGTGTTCATTATTTACAACGGAACGAATTTACGTACCCATAAAAATATTGTAATTTTTCAGCACCAAGCCACTGCCGAAATGGCTGAATTGCTTTGTAGCGCAGAACTTTTAATCACCCGAAGCGGCTATTCCACTTTGATGGATTTGAATGCGCTCAGGATAAGTAACGTGGAATTGCAGGCTACTCTAGGACAGGCGGAGCAGTTGTATTTGAAAAAAAATTGGTTATCTTCGAAACCATAATTCAAACTATGGACAAATATATCGAACAACTACTAGAAATGATGCTTGAGGCGTATAAAAATCGACCTGAAAGCGAGAAATTTGCCGACACAGACGAAGGTCATTTGCCTAAGGAGTTTTGTGATTGTAAGGATAAAGAAAACTAGACGAAATCAACGTATATTAAATATCTTTTTCGCCATTACCACCACTTCATCAGGACTTCTTTGAAATCCTTTTTCAACTTTAACATGTTCTGTGTCGATGAGTAAATCTCCGTAAATCCTGAAATTTTTGAGGCATTCATGTATCTGTATGGAATTCATCAAGCGTTTGAGGCGGAGGATATCGATGAGGTTGTATTCGGTTGCCCAATATTCAAAATGTTCGCCCAATATTAACATTTTATCAAAAAATTTATACATTTAGCCCACTAAACCAAAACACCCATGTCTTATAAATATTTAGCCCTATTCTCTATACTTACTGCACTTATTTTTCCGTTTCAATCGCTGAGTCAAGGCTTTCAGGTCAATTTTCAAGGACAAAAACAGCAAGGCATGGGTCTGGCGGGCACGGCGCTTTATCAAGATGGCTCCAGTATGTTTTACAATCCAGGTTCGGTGGCTTTTTCCAATGAAAATTCTGCCAACGTAGGTTTCACGCCCGTTTTTGCCAATGTGCTTTATGTGGATTCAACAACCATGCAAGGCTATCGCACCGAAAACCCAATGGGCCGACCTTTTCACGCGTATGCTTTGTTTCAGTTGAAAGATTCTTCGGCGCTTAAACTTGGCTTGGCGGTTTATACGCCTTTCGGCAGCACGGTGCAGTGGGGAGATGGCTGGATTGGTCGCTTTGCCATCACACGCTTGTCTTTATCGGCAATTTTCATTCAACCCACGGTTTCATATCGCATCAACGACAAGTTGGGTGTTGGAGGCGGATTAGTTGTGAGCACAGGTAGTGTAACCTTACAGCGGGATTTGCCTGTTCAATTTGCCAATGGAGATTATGCGAATGCTAGTTTATCGGGAAGTGCTTTTGGTTTGGGTTTTAACATCGGTGTGCAATTCAATGCCACTGAAAAATTCTCGTTGGGTTTTACCTATCGTTCTCAAATCAACATGAAAGTGAGCGATGGTGAGGCGCAATTCAATGTCCCAGAAAGCTTGAACGCCAATTTTCCTGATGGCACTTTTTCGTCATCTTTGCCCTTGCCACAAGTGGTTACACTTGGACTGGCCTATAACTTCAACGAAAAATTGACCGCAGTTGTAGACATCAATTATGTTGGATGGAAAGCTTATGATACCTTGGCTTTTGATTACGCAACGAACACAGCCTCTTTGCAAGACACCAAATCGGCTCGGAGTTATGAGAACATTTTTGCTTTTAGAGGAGGTGTTTCTTATGGCATCACGGAAGCATTTACAGTTCGGGCTGGTGGCGGCTATGGTAGAACGCCTGTGCAGAACGGCTATGTGACACCTGAAACACCAGATGGAAACCGATTCTATGGCACCTTTGGATTGGGCTACCAAGTCGATAAAAAATTATCAATAGACGCCTCCTTGTTTTATACACAAGTGCAACGCGCCGACACCAATTTGGAAACCAATTTGAGTGGCACATTTTTCACCAAGGCAGTAGCACCGGGACTTTCAATTATTTACAAATGGTAATTATGAAGCAAAATATACTTTTCGTTCTTTCGCTATGCAGTGTTTTGTTGAACGCAACAAGTTGTAAACCCAAATACAGCGAGCCCGTTTTAACCGCAGGCGACCTGAATGCAGCGCGTTTTGTAATGATTGGCGACGGTCATTCTGGTGGTTATATGGATGATGCCTTGTATTACGATGGACAAAAAAATGGCTTGGCTGAATTGTTGGGAAGACAACTGGAATTGTTTGGTGGTCAATCCTTTACAACACGATTTGTGAATGAAAATTCTGTGGGTGCGAATCCATTTGGGCAATCGAGATTGAAACTGGGTTACAAAGAAGATTGCAACGGCGTAAGTTCACTTTCTCCTATTCGTGTGGCAGCACAAGGCGACATCAGCATCATCGCTACCACCACTTTTTCTGGGGAAGCCTTGTACAGAAACTTTGGCATTCCCGGTATGCGAACCACTCAGGTTTTGAGTCCAAATTTGGCGCAATTCAACCCCTATTTTGCGCGAATTGCCTCTTCGAATACTGTGGCACCGATTGAAGACATTTTGGCAACGGATCCAACATTTTTCGCTATCTATTTGGGCATGGAAGAGGTTCTGAAATATGCTCGAACTGGTGGTTCAGTAGATGACCTGCCGAGTGTAGCTGATTTCACGACTGCCTACACAGAAATTGCACAACAGCTTCATAACCAAGGCGCAAAAGGCGTTGTTGCCACACTACCCAATATCACACAATTTCCCTATTTTAGAACGATTCCCTACAATGGTTTGAATCTAGATGCCTCCACTGCCAATCTTTTGAGCGCCGTTTTTGGAGCCCTTGGTTATACCTTCAATGTGGGTCCAAATCCCTTTATGATTGAAGACCCCGATGCCAATGCGTTTGGTGTGCGACAAATAAACGCTGGTGAATTATTGTTATTGAGCATTCCCCTTGATTCCGTAAAATGTAACCAAATGGGCTCCTTGTTTCCATTCAGAAACGAATTTGTGCTCAATCTAGTAGAACAACAATATTTAAACATGACAATCAACGCCTACAACGATGCGATTCGAACAATAGCCACTACATACAATTTAGCTGTAGTGGAAACCACTGCATTTTATCAGCAGTTGTTTTCCGGATTCACCTACAATGGGGTCACATTTTCAGCACAATTTGTTTCTGGTGGCGCCTTCTCTTTGGATGGCATTCACCTCAACGCCAAAGGAAACGCTTTGTTGGCCAATGAATTTATCCGCGTTATCAATAAACATTATGGCGCTGTGATTCCAGCATTAAACGCAAATGCCTTCAGTGGCGTATTATTTCCCTAATTTGTAAACAAACTAAAATTATATATCATGAAAAAATTATTTACCCTTTTTGCTTTATCAGGACTGGCATATGCAAGTGCGCAAACACCTTGCGACGATGGACGCTTTGCCAGCGAAGTATTTGATAATGTTACCGTTACATCCAACGTGGTTTATGGCTCAAACACTTCGTGGTCTGGAGCAAACACTACGCTTTATTTTGATTTTTACGAACCACAAGGCGATAATCTGGAGGCACGTCCTTTGATTATTTGGGTTCACGGAGGCAGCTTTTTGGGTGGCAGTAGAACAGACCAAGACATGGTTGCTTTGTCAACTCGCTTTGCAAAAATGGGCTATGCATGCGCGAGCATCAGCTACAGAACGGGCTTTTTCCCGATCGACTCTACAAATGCCGTGCGTGCAGTGGTGCGTGCAACACAAGATTTGAAAGGTGCCATTCGCTATTTCTACAAAGATGCTGCTAACGACGACACTTACCAAATAGACACCAACCGTATTTTCATTGGAGGAAGTTCGGCCGGAGCAATCACAGCGTTGCACGTAGCATATTTGAGCGATGAATGTGAGCTTTTCGATTACCTTACCTCGGCGCAGCAAACAGCATTAGGCGGATTGGAAGGCAATAGCGGTAATCCAGGTTATTCCACCAACGTAAAAGGCGTTTTGAATGGTGCTGGTGCTTTGGCGCGCTACAGCTGGCTAGACATTTCTGAAAGCAGCATACCGTTGGCCTCTGTACATGGCACCGCCGACAACGTGGTAACCTACAACCGTGGCTTGGTGAACCCTGGTATTCCTCTCATGTATCTAGATGGCAGCCGAATGCTCCACGAACGCGCTTGTGCATTGGGCATAGAAAACCAACTGTACACCTTCAATGGCGCAGGACACGTTCCTTATATTGGCTCCAACGCAACAGCTCAAGCCTACATGGATACAACAGCTAATTTCTATCGAGATTTTCTTGTGATACAAATGGGATGTACACAAACAGCCTTGCAACCCGCAAACGTATTGGCGCAAACTGCGAACCTGTATGCCATTGATTATTGCGATGGAAGTCCTGTAAATGAAGTTTGCGGTCCGGTGAGTATCGCTGAAGAACAAACAACAAATTGGTCGATGTATCCCAATCCAGCAACAAACCAGGTGAGCATAGATTTGATGATGAACACTGCAAGTACAGTTGTAATTACCGACCTCAGCGGGCGCGTGGTCTATCGAAACAATTTCAACAATGCCAACATCGACATCGACGTTTCTGCATTCACTTCTGGCACTTACTTCGTACAGGTTTACGGACAAGAAATTGGCATGATAGCCCAGAAATTGGTGGTGCAGTAGTCAACAGAAATTTCTTAAATCTCAATAATATTATAACCCCACGCATTGATGTTCAGTGTGTGGGGTTTTAGTTAAAACCGCATCACCACGCCCAAATTAGCACCCCAATACCACTGACTCAATTTCCCCATTCCTTGTATTCGAGAATCATAGAAAACTACCCGGGCTTCTGGTTGTAGAAAGATGGACCACGATGGATTGATTTTATACAAAATCGTCGTGTTGTTGAACCATTCTCCCCTGAAAACTGGATTTGCTTGTTTGAAAACATACGACATCCCGACGCCTGAACCCAAGCGCCAATCAATTCTATTAGCTTGAATTACAGCATAATGCGCTGAAACCGGCATTTGAACCATCTGCGTTTCACGCGACCAAACTTGGCTGTTTTCATAAAACACACCGAAGCGCAAATAATGCAATCCAGATTCTAAGCGCCAGCGTGGCAACAATTCACGGTTGATGGACAGTCCGGCTTTTATAAGTGTAAAACGAATCACAGGACTGATGAAATTGGAACTCGATGCACTGATGTTCAAATAATCTGCGTTGTTGGCAGTAAAATCCAAGTTAGGCGAATTGGCAATGGAAGACTCCAGAAAATACGGCGAATTCTGTTGCCTAGTGGCCGAAAATCCGCCGAATAAAGCAAGTTCCCATTTTTTTGATTTCACGACATTATCGTCTGTTTTAATAGGCAGGATTCCGTTTGAAGTCACAATTTCCACTTTAGCTATTACATCTGTTTCAATCTTTGATACAGCCGAATCAGCATTAACAGCCTCAGATATAACAATCTGCTCTTGATTTGAAGGGATTTCAAGTAACTCAATAGAATTTGTCTCATTCTTGAGCATTGCTTCTACCCATTTCTCATTTGCGTTTTGATTTTTGTCCGCATAATTTTGGTTGCGCACTTTTATAGCAAGATTTTTACTCGGTTTTTCAGAATGATCAGATTGTTTAGTTATTGGAGTTGTTTGAGTCCTATTCCGCATTTCTTCAATTTTAGGCTTTAACGGTACCAAATTGGTGGTAGTATGATGTAGGTGTTGAGCAAATTGTTTTCCGTCATTGGCAAAATAGCATCCTAAATAAAGGACTACAACCAACAAAGCTGCAATGCCAGAGAACCACCAAAAAATAGGTCTGCGCTTCTTTTTATCATCGAGCGCAGCAACCACATTGTCCCACACTTCTGTAGGCACATCGGCATGGAAGTGCTCGAATTTATTTTTCAAAAAATCACTGTTTTGCATATTTCAAAAGCATTAATTCTTGTTCATTTTCTTTTTCAATCATCTCGCGCAGCAGTTGACGTGCTCGGCTGTATTGCGATTTGGATGTGCCCACCGTTACCGACAAAGCTTCGGCAATTTCTGGGTGCGTCATGCCCTCAATGGCGTAGAGGTTAAAAACTGTTCTAAAGCCCGTGGGTAAACTTTGAATTTTGCGCAATAAATCGTATAAAGCCATGACTTGTAGCGCATTGTCTAAATAATCATCACCCTCATTTTCAGTTGCATAGCGCGATAAATGTTCATTCATCGTTTTATTTTTTCGATACATTTCCAAACACACATTAACTGTTACGCGTCTCATCCAAGCTCCAAGTGCACCCGATTTTTCATATTTATTCAGGTTCGAAAAACAACGAATCATGCTTTCTTGTAGCAAGTCGTTGGCTTCTTCTTCACAGGATGCATAGCGCAAACAAACGCCCTTCATCATCGGAGAAAATCGGTCAAACAAAAGCCGCTGCGCCCACCGCTCATCTTCGAGGCAGGCACACAAGAGCTCATCGTCGCTGTATTTTTCCCTTTTCTTTTCCAGGTTATTTCCAGATTATCTAAAAATAAAACCGAAAGTTAATTCAAATCGATTCATGTGATGCAACAAATCAGTTTCGTAGGGCAGACATTCCCAACAATAGTTGCTCATCCCACGTTCTTCCACGAAAGTATAGCGATAACCCACACTCGTGATAATGCCGACCGATTTTGAGAAAAAGTGTTGTACGCCCAATTTTGCACCACCGGAGAAACCCAAAGTTCTTTCCACTTGCGTATAATAATACCCATAATTTCTGCTACCCGTGTTTTGTAAATATGTCGCGCTCATTGAAACAAATGGCGATGTTTTTTTGTGGTTAAAAGCAAATCTGCCCTCAAACCCAAGTGGGATAAAAATCCCTGGACGATGTCCTTCGATTCCCGTTACAAAAGAAACATTCCAAAATTTACCGAGCGTAAAACCATTTTTCACGTGCATCCAACCTGAAACTGTTTCACCCGCTAAAAATCCAGTGTTGAGTTCGCAGAAGTAAGCCGGTTTTATTTTATCCTCCACAATGTCTTGAGCCTGAACGGTGAAAATACTACACAATCCTAGTGCTAAAAATGTTGTTTTAATATGCTTCATGGCTGAAAAGTTATTTTGCTCAAGAACTGAATCTGAGC
>JBIIJN010000081.1:0-10742 GCA_044233745.1 Crocinitomicaceae bacterium | reverse complement strand
GGTTAAGAATTTTACCCAGAAATATTGCTTAGGCTGTCTGATTCAGGCAGCCTTTTTTTGTACCTTAGTTTGACTGTAAGTTTCTGCGTTAAAACTCGTCTTATTCCTCAAACATATCTTCTTCATTAATTGCAGGACGAATAATTTTGTTGATTTCTTCCTCAGTTTTACTAAGTTTTTCGCGACAGAAATCGACCAGACTTTTGGCTTCACTCACCTTGCTTGCCAAATCATCGATTTTAATATCCCTATTTTCAAGGTTTTTTACGATGTTTTGCAATTGCGCGAGTGCTGTTTCGTAAGTTAAATCTTTATTCTTGCTCATGTTGATTCGGTTTTATTTCTTCAATAATACTGGTAATGATGTGTTTATAACTCAAAGTGGTCATTTTTTCACCAACTGCAATTTGGTCGAAATGCAAGACATCTGTGTTGTTGATGCTGCTCAGAGTATAGCCTTTTTTTAGCAATTGCATCGGATTCAAAACATCCAAAAGTGTATCCAATTGCTGAATTTCGAGTTTTTCTTGTTGTATTTTGTAGCCAACAGATGTGTTGATACGTTCCAAAAGCGCCGGCAAGATTACTTTATTTTCCAATTCAATTTTCGATGCGATTTGGTTATGAATTTGCGCCAACAACATTTCTAAATCTTGAAATTTGCTAATCACATTAAAATGTACAATGCGGTGCAAATGCTGCGTCAAATCTTCGAGCTCATATTTCTGTGTTTGCAGCAGTTCCTTACTCCAAAATCCCAATCTTTTTTGCAAATCATAAAATTCTAAGTGATGGCTCTGCAGCAATATCAATGACTTTTGTAGAATTTGATCGAAATTGGTGCGCAATTCACTTAAAAAACTGCTCACCTGAATATAAAAATGTTTGCCTGCTGCGGTAGGTGTGATACAATCCAATCGACTGACATGCGCAGCAACCACATCATCCGTTTCATGACCAATGCCTGTAATAATGGGAATTGGGCAGAGGCAAATGGCTTTACACAAATCATAATCGTTGAAAACATTCAAATCTGTTTTGCTTCCTCCACCACGAATAATCACCAAAGCATCCACATCATATTGTTGTGCTTCAAGGATTTGCTTAATGAGTGCGTGCTTGGCTTCGTTGCCCTGAACAGACGATGGAAAAACTTTGACTTTGAAATTGGTGTATAAAGTATTTTCAAAAAGTTCGTTCATAAAATCGCGATAACCCGAAGTTTCAGGTGAGGAAATCAACGCAATTTTTCGACTGATTTGTTTGATTGTTAGCTTTTTTTGAAGTCCAAACAAGCCCTCCGACTTTAATTTTTCAATCGTCATTTGCTTTTGACGCTCCATTTTACCGTAAGAATAGCTCGGATCGATTTCTAAGATATTCAATTTCAATCCGAAAATCTTGTGGTAGTCAATGCGGACCAAAAAAAGCACTTTGTTGCCCACTTGCATCACGTCTTCGATGGACGAACCGTATTGTTGCACGGCTTTTTGTCGATTGGTGTACCAAAAATGAGCGTTGAATTGTGAAAGCAACTGTCCGTCGGTGCTATCCGCCAATTCCAAATATAAATGTCCGCCTTTGTTGTTGAATTTGGTGATTTCTGCGGCAACCCAATAAGCGCTTGCCCCGAAATTCTTCATGATGAACTGCTCCAACGACGTGGTCAGCTGGGTGAGCGTGTATATTTTCCGTTCATCATTCATGCCACAAAAATAATCAAATTGTGATAAGTTTTTAATCATTGCTGATTTTAGCCTTTATCTTCCTATCTTTGTCAAAATTTCAATTTATGTTGTTGCTCAACGGTAAAAAAACCGCAGAAGAAATTAAGCTGGAACTTGCAGATAAAGTTGCAAAACGAAAAGCGAATGGACAAAAAATACCACATCTTGCTGCTGTTTTGGTTGGAAACGACGGCGGTTCGCTAACTTATGTGGGCGCAAAAGTGAAAGCCTGCGAAGAAATTGGCTACCAAAGCACGCTCCTGCGTTATGATGATCATATTTCGGAAGATGAATTGCTTCAAGTGGTACAAGATTTAAACAACAACCCCGAAATTGATGGTTTCATTGTGCAGCTTCCCTTACCCAAACATATCGATGAACTGAAAATTACGCGCGCCATCGACCCAATGAAAGATGTGGATGGTTTTCACCCAATAAATCTTGGTAATATGGTGCTCGGTTTGCCCGGTTTTTTACCTGCAACGCCTGCTGGAATCATGGAATTGTTGAAACGAAACAACATCGAAACCGCTGGTAAACACTGTGTTATTGTGGGTAGAAGTAATATCGTTGGAACACCACTCAGCATCATGTTAAGTAGAAATACGAATCCTGGCAATTGTACTGTTACTTTGGCACATTCTCGAACCAAAAATTTGCATGAACTATGTGCTTCAGCCGATATTTTAGTTGCAGCTTTGGGTAAACCTGGTTTCATTACCAAAGACATGGTGAAGCCCGGTGCAGTGGTAATTGATGTGGGCACAACGCGCATTGATGACCCATCTCGAGAACGCGGCTGGCGACTTTGCGGCGATGTCGATTTCGCAGACGTTTCCCCGTTAGCATCGGCCATGACTCCTGTTCCTGGTGGTGTGGGTCCCATGACCATTGTTTCTTTGATGATGAATACTTTCCGAGCGCTCGAGCTGAATGGGAAATAAAGAAAAATATGCCCTCCTGAAGGTTCGCAAGTTCCTAGGAGTCCTATGTCTGGTGCTCGTGGGTGTTTCGACCAATGCCCAATTCGATTTTGTGAATCGCACAAGTTTCACACCGCAAATTGACACTTTATTCTTTGAACACCGCAGCGGAACCCGACATATTGATTCGATGGATGTGGCGTATTACGGTCAATTTCCGAGTTATTTTAACAATGGTAGGGGAGTCTTGCCATATTTTCAGACTTTGAATAATTTCGGTACCTATCGCTACTTTTTCGTGGATGAACGACCTGTTTATCGCGCCAATTATCAATACACAGCTTTGCCTTATGCCGGATTTTATTATTCCTTTGGTGGAGGCGGAGAGCAACTTTTGGACCTGCGTTATGCACAAAATATAGGCAAGAATTTTAACCTTTCTTTTCGTTTGCACCGTGCCGTTAGCGATAGACCAAGTGCTGGGTTTTTGATGCGCCGTTCAGAGGTTTTGAGCAATGATGTTTCCCTGAATTTGCACTACCACAAAGGCAAAATCAATTCGTTTTTGGAAGCTTATTTTGGCTTTGATAATTATCTCGAGAATTTTGGATTGGACAGCACAAACTTGTTGAATAACAATGCTTTGTTGATTCAGGTTCCAGCGAATCGCGCAAATGCATCCGTTAGAACAAGACGCGCTCAGGTTTCATGGCGAACAGAATATGCGCTGGTGGAGGATTCTACCAAATCTTTGAAATATGTTCTGCAACCCAGTTTTCATACTTTTCAGCGCCGATTTCAGGATTCTTTGATTGGTCAGAACTATCCAAATTGGTTGATCGACTCCATGAGAACGCGCGATTCTTGGGAGGAGCCACACATCTTGTTAGAAAACGGACTGCAATTCAAGGCTTTAGGCATGCAAATTTATGGCGGATTTGTTTTTGATTTTTTCCAATATTACAATTTTGGAAAACGCGCAGAACGTTTAGATGGATATTTGGTGGGCGCACTGAAATTCAATAAGAAAGGGCTTGATTTGGATGCCAAGGTGCGCTATTTTTTATTGGGAACACCCGGTGAGTTTCAGAATTTTGCGAGAATCACTTATGGTTTTACTGATAAGTTGAATGTTGGTGGAAACATGCTTTTTGACCGTACATTTCCCGAGTTTTTCCAACTCTTGTACCGCGGAAATGCTGTGGAATACGATTATTCGAATCAATCCATCAATCCTACCACGCGCTTCAAACTCGAGGGACAAATCGGCTACGGCAAGAAACATAAAATGCAGGCAGGTTTGGCGTATATGAATGTCACGAATCTCTATTATTTGCAAAACGCAGCTTGGAATTTTGATGGGCAGCAACAGTTCTTGTCGCCCAGTTTATCTTGGAACGTGCAATGGAAAAAATTGGTTTGGCAGGGGAGTGCCCGCTATTTCACCGGAGAAAAACAACTTCTCGGAGCGCCTGATTATCATTTGAACACACGACTTTTCCTTGATGGAGCTTTGTTCAAGGCCCAGCGTTTGAAAGTTGCCACGGGTGTTGATTTTCACTATTTTGATGGCTACCAAGTTTTTGCCTATCAACCCGAATTGGGCGTGTTTGCGCAAAATACTGCCAATCCACTGTTGCCATCCACTAACATGATGCTCAACGCCTTCGTGAATTTACAAATGGATCGATTCCGCTTTTTTGTTTCTGTGAATCGCATCAACACTTTGTTCGAAGCCCGCACATCCATGGTAGAAGGAATCGCATTTCGTCCGTTTTTTATCAGAATGGGTCTGAGCTGGGATTTTGTGAATTGAGTTTCGAATAATTATCTGACAAGTAAGATTTTTTCGCGTTAGGGATAGCAGCGGAAATCCTTTTATTTTTCGTCTGTTAAGCGAAAAAATAAAAGATTGCAGCGAATAGCCCGACCCGCGACCCATAGAAGCGGGGAACGCCCAAAAATCAATCTTTGTCCGTTAAACTTTGTCAGAGTGCTGAGTGGGGGTGTTGATTTTCAGAATGGAAAATGAATTTCAGCTTACTTTTCGGAATATTGCAAACCAACAGCCTACTCATTATCCACATATCTTCCTTTTACCTCCCCAGTTTCCTCTCTAGGTACGAGCAAGAGCAATACAAACCCAATCACAAAAAATGCTGCTATCGACACTACCGACATGCGGATGTTGCCTGTGAGTTGATACATCAGTCCGTAGAAAAGTGTGCCGAGTACGATGCCCAATTTTTCGGTTACGTCGTAGAAGGAGAAATAGGAGGCGGTATCTGTTGTTTCGGGTAGGAATTTGGAATAGGTCGAGCGCGCCATGGCTTGAACGCCACCCATCACCAAACCAACCGAGCAAGCCAAAATATAAAATTGGTAGGGCAGGGTGATGAAATAAGCATAGATGCAAATCAAAATCCAACCAACAACCACGATGCGCAGGGTTTTGAGATTCCCAATTTTTGTGGACACAAACGACATCGAATAAGCCCCTGCAGCGCCCAATAACTGAATCAAGAGAATAGCGATAATCAATCCTGAATCGGCAGCATCTGTAGGCCAAACAATGGCTTTTTTGGCAAAATAAACCGCCATTAGCATCACCGTTTGTACGCCTGTATTGAAAAAGAAAAACGAACGCAGATATTTTTTGAGTCGAACGGTTTTTGAAAATTCCTTGAAAACCAATTTCAATTCTGCAAAGCCTTTGAAGAGGATTTTTCTATCTACCACACCTTTGCTTTTTGAGCCCGGCAGCACCCTGAAAGTGATTTGTGCAAAAACCATCCACCAAATACCGACAAGAATGAAAGAATATTTGGTGTAAGATTTATCAATGCCCATAATCATAGCGAGGCAGATAATCAACAAAATCATACTGCCAAAATAGCCCATGGAATAGCCGCGTGCTGAAATTCTATCGTGATCGTCGGGCTCAGCAATTTCAGGCAAATAGGCGTTATAAAACACAAAACTGCTCCAGAAACCAATGCTGGCGAAGAATATGGATAACATCCCCAATTCCATGTTGTTTGGGTCGAACCAATACAAGGAAATACAAGCCAAAGCGCCCAAATAACAGAAGAATTGCATAAAGCGTTTTTTGGAGCCTGAATAATCGGCAACTCCTGAAAGAATGGGCGACAATAGGCTAATAAAGAGAAATGAAGCAGAAAAAACATAAGCGATTAGGGTGTCGGCGTCTATTTTCAAAGAAAGGAAATCGACCAATACAGGCATCCCTTCTTGCCAATTCAAATTTGGGTTTTGCTCCAAATAATTCGCTTTTGTGATGTTGGAATAAAAAATAGGAAAAATCGCTGAGGAAATCACCAAGTTGTACACGCTGTTGGCCCAATCGTAAAAAATCCATCCGCGGATTACTTTGCTATTTCCTTTCATTTATTTTGATTTAATCATGGCAAAGGTGGAAAAAAAATCATAGCTAAGGATTTCTATGCGCTTTGGATAACTGGTTTTTTTCAACAAATCCTACAATCTCAATTTGAGTATGAAAAAATATTGTAAATTCACAGTCCAAATAAATAAACTATGGCGAGTAGAAGAATAATGAAGAAGAAGTTGAACCAAATGGTCAACGAATTGGTGGAGGAGGCTTTCTCAACGCAATTGGAAAACAGTGCGTTAACAGAGCAAAGTGACGCATTGATCAATAAAATTGTTGAGTTTCACGAAGAGATGTTGGGAAGACTGTATGCTGCTCAAAGTAAAAAAGACCTATTTGGTTTTAATGCTGAAATGGAAGAAAGGGGCTACAATCTCTTTCAGGATGTTATGAATTTACATGTTTAATTTAATCCTAAGATTATGTTTGAATTTTTATCTGGCGCCGATCCAACCATAAAAATGTTTTGGTATGTTGCCTTACCTGCATCATTGATTTTTGTCATCCAATTGGTTCTAACTTTAGTAGGAGGAGATGCATCAGATGGTGTAGATGCCGATTTCAATGGAGACATTGACGCCGATGGTCCTTTTCAATTGCTTTCGTTCCGCAACTTGATAAACTTTTTGTTGGGTTTTGGCTGGGGTGGAATTTCATTCTCCGGAATGATAAGTAACAGCGGTTGGCTGATTTTTGTTGCTGTGCTAACAGGGGTGTTCTTTTTGGTACTCTTTCTGTTTATCATGCGTCAATTGATGAAGTTTCAAGAGGACAACACCGTGAAAATCACCGATTCTATTAATAAAACGGGTTCTGTTTACCTCACCATTCCTGAAAATCGTTCGGGATATGGGAAAATTCAGATTTCCATCGGGGGATCACAAAAGGAATTTGACGCTGTTACCGATGGCGATGCTTTGCCATCTGGTTCGGCCATTCGCGTGGTGGATACGCTGAGCGAAAATCTTTGTTTAGTTACTAAGCTTTAATATCAATAAATACAATTTCAATATGAATTTATCATCTCACTTTTTAATGCAAATTGAGTCGTTCGCCAATCCAGGAACACTCATTATTGTAATAGTTGCGGTTATCGTATCCGTGTTTTTAGTTTTAGCATCTCGCTACAAACGATGTCCATCGGATAAGATTTTGGTAGTTTATGGTCGCACGGGTGGCACATCTGCGCGTTGTGTTCACGGTGGTGGTGCTTTTATCTGGCCGGTAATTCAAGATTACGCCTATTTGGATTTGAAACCCATTTCCATTGAAGCCAATTTGACAAATGCACTTTCTCGTCAAAATATCCGTGTGGATGTTCCTTGTCGATTTACAATTGCCATTTCTACAGACCAAGACACCATGGGTTCAGCTGCCGAGCGTTTGTTGGGATTGAAACCAGACCAAATTCAAGAATTGTCGAAAGATATTCTATTCGGTCAGTTGCGTTTGGTCATTGCCACCATGACCATTGAAGAAATCAACTCCGACCGCGATAAATTCTTGGACAACATTTCGAAAAACGTGGACACGGAATTGAAAAAAATCGGTTTGAAATTGATCAACGTAAACGTTACGGATATCAAAGACGAATCGGGCTATATCGAGGCTTTGGGTAAAGAAGCCGCTGCCAAAGCCATCAATGAGGCGATTGTAAGTGTGGCCGAACAAGAAAAAATGGGGGCAACTGGTAAGGCCATTGCTGATAGAGAAAAAGATGTTCAAATTGCAGAGACCAATCGCGATCGCGACGTTCAAATTGCAAATACAGAAAAAGACCGTGAGGTAAGCATTGCTGGTGCAGTGAGAGATGAGCAAATTGGTAAGGCTGAGGCAGATCGAGATAGTCGTGTGAAGATTTCTGAAGCGAATGCGATTGCTGTGCAAGGTGAAAACTTAGCGAAAATTCAAGTAGCCGATTCGGAAGCCAAGCGTCGTGAGCGTGAAGCTGAGGCTTTGAGAATTGCTATTGCCGCGGAAAAAGTACAACAAGCGAGAGCTTTGGAAGAGGCCTATAAAGCAGAGCAAGAAGCGGAAAAGCAACGTGCTGAAAGAGAGCGTGCTACACAAAATGCAAATATTGTTGTACCTGCTGAAATCGCCAAACAACGCGCCATTATTGATGCGCAAGCCGAAGCAGAAAAAACAAGAGAACAAGCCAAAGGTGAAGCCGATGCGATTTTCGCTAAAATGGATGCCGAGGCACGTGGTTTGTATGAAATTTTGACCAAACAAGCAGAAGGTTACCGCCAAGTGGTTGCTGCTGCAGCGGGCGATCCAAACAAAGCATTCCAGTTGTTGCTCATCGAAAAATTACCTGAATTGGTGAGAACACAAGTGGAAGCGGTAAAAAACATCAAAATTGATAAGGTTACTGTTTGGGATGGTGGCAACAATGGTGATAACGGCAATACATCAACAGCCAACTTTGTAGCGGGATTGATGAAATCTGTGCCACCATTGAATGATTTGTTCAACATGGCGGGATTGAATTTGCCGACCTATTTGGCGAATCAACCAGCAGCTGACAACAAGGATTATAAAACGTCCTCAAATCAGCCAAAACAAAACAAGAAAAACAATGCACCGAAAAGCGATGAGGGAACACCTGACGCAGAAGTGGTAGAATAGAACCCAATACTTGAATTGATCTGAAGTCTGTCTTTAAAAGGGCAGACTTTTTTTTGTCAAAAAAAACAGGGTTTTTCCTGTTGTTTAGGTTTTTTGAATGCCCCAACTTTGCAGCGGATTACACGGAGAAAAAATGAAAACTGCTATGATGCACCATTGGAATTGCTTGCTCTCCTTAATAAAACACCTGCGCGAGTGCTGGTTTTTCTATCGGTTTTTGGGGCGTAAGGCGCTATTGGAGTTTTGAGGTGTTTTAATGCTCGATTTCTAAAAAACGCTTTAAAATTAATTTCCCCCACGGTGTCAGAATAGACTCAGGATGAAACTGAACACCAAAGCACTTGTTTTCGAGAGATTCCACAGCCATCACAATGCCCTCTTGAGAACGTGCCGTAATTTTTAGCGCGTCACCTGAAATGTCCAAGGCCCAAGAGTGATACAAACCCACTTCAAAAGTTTCTGGAACGTTTTGAAACAGCACGTTTGGTTGTATTTGTTTGCAGTCCATCTGAATTCCGTGACGCACGTGCTCCAAATTGTATAAGCGCTCACCAAAATGTAAACCCAAGGCTTGCATGCCCAAACAAACGCCTAAAATGGGCACGTGTCCCAAGGCTTTGTCGATTAAGTCCATCATGCAACCGGCATCTTTTGGCAAACCAGGTCCGGGCGAGAGCACAATATGCGAGTGCTTTCCAAAATCATTGGGGTCGAACTCGTCGTTGCGCACCACTTTCACCTCATAGCCCAAATCGCAGATGTAATCGTACAAATTGTAGGTAAAGGAATCGAAATTGTCTAAAAGCAATATGGCCATGGTGTCTTTGGATGAAGCGCAAAATTAGGAAAACTTACGCCGTGCGGGTAATTCTATCATAATTCCTTATTTTTGCAGCCTATTCCCAGAAAAATGCGAGAAATTTTCAGTATTCCCGGTGCACCCAAACCCATTGGTCCCTATAGCCAAGCCGTAAAAGTGAATGGCACTTTGTACGTCAGTGGACAAATTCCGCTCAATCCGCAAACGGGCGATTTGGTATTAGACAGCATTGAAAACGCCACACGTCGTGTGATGCAAAACATCCAAGCCTTGGTTGAAGAAGCAGGAATGCAGATGAAAGATGTTGTTAAAATGAGCATCTTCATCAAAGACATGGGACAATTTTCGCAAATCAATAACGTTTATGCACAGTATTTCTCGGGCGATTTTCCTGCACGCGAAACGGTTCAAGTAGCCGATTTGCCTATGGGAGTTCCGATTGAAATTTCATGTATAGCCATAGAACCTAGTTAATTCATTTTGAAGCCAGAGTTATCCGTCATCATTGTCAATTATAACGTTGCCTATTTTTTAGAGCAATGTTTGAACTCTTGCCTCAAGGCAGCCGAACATGCCCGCGTTGAAATTATTGTAATCGACAACAATTCCGTTGATGGTTCGGACGACATGATGCGCGAAAAATTCCAAGAAATCCCCTATATTTTCAATAAAGAAAATCTAGGTTTTTCAAAGGCGAATAACCAAGGCATGAAAATGGCGCAAGGGGAGTATGTGTTGCTCTTGAACCCAGACACCGTTGTTGAAGAAATGACTTTTCGTCTTACTATTGACTTCATGAATGCTCATCCCGAAGCTGGAGGATTGGGCGTTCGTATGTTGGATGGTCGCGGAAAATTTTTGCCTGAATCGAAACGCGGATTACCAACGCCCGCCGTGGCATTTTATAAAATTTTTGGTTTAGCCACATTGTTTCCAAAATCGCGCACCTTTGGCAAATACCACTTGGGCTATCTCAGTGAATTTGAAACCCACGAGATTGAAATCTTGAGTGGTGCTTTCATGATGATGCGTAAAAGTGTTTTGGATGAAATTGGTCTGCTCGATGAAGCTTTTTTCATGTATGGCGAAGATATCGATTTGTCCTATCGAATTGTACAAGCGGGTTATAAGAACTATTATTTCCCCGACACACGCATCATTCACTACAAAGGCGAGAGCACCAAAAAAAGCAGTGTCAATTATGTGTTTGTGTTCTACCGCGCCATGAT
>JBIIJN010000154.1:0-2639 GCA_044233745.1 Crocinitomicaceae bacterium | reverse complement strand
CCCATTTGGTCTTGTCCTTGTCTGGCTGTACGTTTCAAACTTTTGCCAATACGCGAAATAACAAAAGCCGAAAGTGGCATCACGATAAAGGATATCAAAGTCAATTCGACGCTGGTGTAGAGCAACACGGAAACGGTTAAGACTACATCAACCGGATCGCGGAATACCAATTGGAGGGCACTCATCACACCGAATTCAACTTCGTTTACATCCGTGCTCATGCGCGCCATCAAATCCCCTTTTTTCTCCTCGCTGTAATAACGCATTGGCAAACGCAAAGACTTGGCATACAACTGATTGCGAACATCTCGCACCACTGCCATTCTGAGCTGAGAAAGATGCCAAACGCTCAAATAGCGGAATAAATTCTTCAAGAAAAAGGCGCTCAACACACTCACACAGATAAAAATCAAGGTTTTTTCTTTGCCATGTTCGAACAAGAAATTATTCATGAAATACTGGTAATAGCCCGTGATGTATTCCAAAATGCCAAAAAATCCGCCAGCAAATTCAGGCAAAATGGGCGCTTCGAGTGGCACATCTTTCTTGAAAATCAGTTCCAAAAACGGGATAAACAAAGCCAAAGAAGCCAAGTTGAATATAACGAACAAGAGGTTGTAAACGATGGTGAAAACCGTGTCCGATTTGTAGATAAAGGTGTGGGAAAATAAACGTTTGATGGTTTTCATGCCGAGCTTTGAGCTAATCTTCAGACGGCGAAGTTACGAAATTGAATGTTAACCTGAGATTCGATAAATATTTCAAGGCTCAGATTTCATTTTAACCAGCTGGTTTAGGCGTGTTTACGAAGATTTAGCGGGCTAAATCGAGTAAATACAACGACAATCAGATGAGTTAAAATGAAAAGTTAATTCCTAATTCCGCTTGTAAACAATAGTTACCTTTGCACCATGGGAACATTACGTCAGCAAAAAATTGACAGTTTAATTCAGCGTGAATTATCGGTTATTCTACAGCAAAATGCGCGGGAGTTTGCCCTCGGTTCAATGGCAAGCGTAACAAAAGCGAACATCACAAGTGATTTGTCCTTGGTGCGCGTTTATGTAAGTGTTTTTGCCCACAAAGAACCTCAGTTGGTCATCAAGGAATTGAACACCCACAAAGCGCCAATCCGTCATTTGCTCACCAAAGCCATCAGCAATTTGCGTAAAATGCCAGAGTTGACTTTTAAGCTCGATGATTCTTTGGATTATGCTGAAAAAATTGATGAGTTGTTGAAGAAGTAACATAAACACCCAGTAGATGAACTTCTCCCTTTTCGTAGCCCGTCGTTATTTTTTCGCCAAGCAATCGAAAAGCATCATTCAAATCATCACTTGGATTGCCGTTTTGGGACTGGCTGTGAGCACGGCTGCCATGGTGATTGTGCTTTCTGCATTCAATGGTATTGAGTCCATCGTGCATAAATTGTATTCGGATTTCGACCCAGAAATTACGATTGAGTCCACCAAGTCTAAGACTTTCGACGCCACTTTTTTTCCTTGGAAAGAAATTGAAAAATCTAAAGATATAAAAGCCTATTCAAAAATTATTGAAGAGGTGGTGGTTATTAAAAAAGGAGAGAAAATCGGATATGCCAATTTGATTGGTGCCGAGAAGTCGCTTTTGCAGATGATTGCACTCGACAACCACGTGGACCAAGGTGATGTGCCCAAATTTTTGGGAGAAACTGAAGCCATCATGGGTGTTGGACTCATCAGTAAATTGGATTTCTTCGTTTTTGAAGGCAGTCCGGAACGCGTTCAAGTTTTTGCCCCTATGCGCGATGCGAAGATCGGTCCCACACAAACGCCGTTCAAGAACCAAGGCTTTTTTGTTGTTTCGGGCATCAACTACAACCGCGAGGTGAACACACAGTCCGTTTTGGTCGATTTAAAAGCGGCAAGCAACTTATTGAACTACGGCAGCGACATCACGCGCATTGCCGTTTCTTTAAAAAACCCGAAGAAACTTGAAAAAGTGAAAAGCCAACTTCAAGAGGCTTTGGGCGATGATTATATTGTAAAAACCAACCTAGAAAAAAACGAAATCATCTACAAAACATCGAAAATTGAGAAGATTATTGTGTTCTTTATTTTGGTGTTCATTTTTATATTGGCGTCCTTCAACATGGTAGCCTCCTTAACGATGATGTTCATCGAAAAACGCAAGGATATGCAGACCATGAGCGCTTTTGGTCTTTCGGAAAGTGGCATTTTCCGCATCTTTTTTAATCAAGGTTTGATCATCAGCTTTTTAGGAATATTTGGCGGATTGATAATGGGCTATGCCATCATCTTTGCACAAAAACATGGGGAACTTCTGACCATGCCCAATTCGTATGGCGAAGCCTTCCCTGTTGGTATTCAATGGATGGATTTTGTGCTGATTCTCTTGCTTACAACCCTCGTGGGAATCATGAGTGCGTATATGCCCGTGAAATATTTGGTGAAGAAATATGAGAATTCAGTTCGAGGGAAGATTTAAGCAAATTGAAAATCAGCATAATGCTCGCTGATCTCATCCAAAGTGGCCAAAATTTCGTTCAAATCAAAAGAAGTAACCAATTTCATGCGGTAGTCCTTAAAATGGTCGATACCCTTGAAATAATTGGTGTAATGGCGCTTCATTTCTAAAAT
>JBIIJN010000016.1:0-37188 GCA_044233745.1 Crocinitomicaceae bacterium | reverse complement strand
GCAGGTACATTTTCCTGGTTTGCAACACCTAATGGCAATGTTACAGGCATATCAACGTCAGTTCAAAATAGCAATACCATTAATGACCAATTAATTAACTTGTCAAGTTCGGTTCAACAAGTTGTGTACAATGTGGTAATCACGGCAAACAACCAAGGATGTACGAGTCAAAACTTCCCAATAATTATTACCATTAATCCAAGCCCTCAAATTAATCCAACAACGCTACCTGCAGTTTGTGCTGGGGCCAACGTACCTACATTCATTCCAAATGGAACCTATACTTCATTCAATTGGACGAATAACACTGTGGCTAATGGACTTGCGGCTGGAGGTTTAAATGCTAGCTCTGTGCCTTCATTTACAGCCCAAAACCCAAATAATTTCCCATTAAATAGCTCCTTACAGTTAACCCCATTATTTCAAACAAATGGCATTGAATGTGTTGGCCAATCTGTTCAGATTCCATTTTCTATAAATCCAAATGGGCAAGTCAATACAATTTCGAGCGCAGAGGTTTGTAATGGAGATGCAGTTAATAGTGTGGTGTATTCAACACAGAATATCTTAGGAACAACTGAATACACATGGTCAAATAACAATTTAAATACTGGTTTATTATTAAGCTCTGGCACAGGAATTCAACCCTCATTTACAGCCACAAATAATACAAATCAGCCCATAAATTCTTTAATTACTGTTATTAGTAACTATACCAATAACGGAGTAAGTTGTCCATCAATCCCGATGAGTTACACAATTACTGTGAATCCAACACCATCAATAAACTCTATTCAAGATGTAAGTGTATGTAATGGTCAACTCGTCCAGCTTCCTGGTTTTGTTAGCCCATCAGCTAATGCATACAGTTGGACAAACTCAAATCCAGCGATTGGGTTGCCGCCAACGGGTCAAAATAACATCCCTGTATTCACAGCTATCAATAATGGAAATACAGCCATTCAAAGTTCTATTAATGTAACAGGATTATATGCTTCTACAACATCGTCACTCGTTTGCTCTGGTTCGTCAACTTCTTTTAATATTAACTTAGAGCCAACTCCATTTGTGAATGCTCTTGCAAATCAAGTTTTATGCTCAGGTGAAAACACCACACCTGTTAATTTTACAGGAAATGTGGCCGGTGCACTTTACACTTGGGAAAGCAGTAATACAAGCATCGGTTTAACCCAGTCATCTGGGATTAACAGCTTCCCGTCTTTCGTCGCATCAAACAACACCAGTAATGATAGTCAAGCGACAATTACTGTTTCGGCTCAAATTAATGGATGTACTGGGCCTTCGCAAACATTTAATATTACAGTTAGACCATTGCCTCAAATTATAAATGCAAACAACCAAGAAATTTGCTCTGGAGCCCAAACGACCCCAATAATTTGGGAGAGCAATTTAACAAATAATTCCTCGGTAACTTTTTCATGGATATTGTCATCAGCTGGAGCAAACATATCCGGGTTTTTACAAAATGGTATTGGTGGATTACCCCCAATGGTGCTCAATAATTCCAGTCAAGTAGCTCAAAATGTCATATATACTGTAATTCCAGTTTATGAAGGGTGTGTAGGAGCGCCTTTCAATTATTCCATTAGTGTGAATCCAGAGCCACAAATGAACCAGATAGATCCTGTTCAACTTTGTTCAGGTGAATTTTTTGCAGGTACAGTATTTAGTTCTAACATGGGAGGGGTTAACTATTTCTGGGAGCTGACCGACATACAGTCTATTCCCAGCACAATTGATGGTTATCCCGCACCAAGCGGTAATGGAGCGATAAATGGCGCGTTTATTTCTAATGCTGGAAACATAGCATATACATTAAATTATGTGATTACACCAAGTATTGGATTTTGCCTTGGACAGCCTCAATTGTTGCCCGTTACGGTTTATCCAAGTCCCTCTATAGCTTTTGGACAAGCCAATCAAGAAATTTGTTCCGGATCTAATTCAACACAAGTTGTGATTAATTCACCGACACCAAATGTCAACTTCCAATGGCAAGTAACAAATTTACCAGCAGGCATAATAGGAGTAAATCCTCAAAACGGCGTTGGGGTGATTCCTTCATTTACGCTGAACAATACAGTCAATCAACCGCAAACAATTAGTTTTAATGTTTCAGCTGAAATAGTCGGTGTTGGTTGTTCATCAACTGGTGAATATCAAATCACCGTGTTACCTATTGCGGAGATTATTGCAGAGAATACTTCCCTGTGTTCAGGCGAGAATTTGAGTATCAGTTTAATGTCAACTCAAAATGCCTCATTTGTTTGGAACGCCATACCGAACCCTTTAATCGCAGGCGCTTCAATAAATAATCAAAATACTACTATTATCTCGGATAATTTAATTAATCTTTCAGGTCTTCCGCAGATACAACAATACGTGATAACCGCTATCCTACAGCCGCAAGGTTGTCTGGGTGAAACGATCACACTCGATGTATTGATTAACCCGCTTCCGATTGCTGAGTTTTCATTAAGTAGTCCGTGTGATTCAGACACCATCTTTACTACAAACCTTTCCAACCCAACTAATTTATTCGTTTGGTCCTTTGGTGATGGAGGCACATCGTTTTTATTTGAACCGTGGAATTTATATAGCCAAGTAGGGACATACAGCGTATCCCTAACAGTCACAGACGCACTTACAGCTTGTGAAAACACATCAATCCAAACCGTTCAAATTTTACCTAAACCAAACTTCACTGTTGATACTACCCAAGCTTGTGAACTAGGCTCATTTAATTTCATCAATTTAACACCCGGCGATTTTACCTCCGTTGCATGGGATTTTGGGGATGGTTCGGTTTCATTTGAAACCAATATAGCAAATCACACCTATACTACGCCTGGCTGTTTTGATGTTACACTTTTAATAACCTCATCAAATGGCTGCCTAACAAGCTATACACAGGAAGATATGGTGTGTGTGATTCCTAATCCAATTGCAAATTTCATTGTTTCAGAGCCTATTCAGCTGTTTGATAATAATATTTACTCTTTTGAGAATTTGAGTCAAAATGCAATAACTTATAACTGGGACTTTGGAGATGGTGCAACTTCTAATTCGATCAATCCAACTCACTCCTATAGTATGCCGCCAGGTTTTTATCCTGTAACACTAGTTGCATTCAATGAATTTGGTTGCTCTGACACCGCCACGTTATCTATTCAACTCGTTGAAGAACCTCTCATATATGTGCCAAACACTTTTACACCAAATTATGATGGAACGAATGACGTGTTTTTACCAATAATTGATTCTGGAATTGATATTTATACCTATCGTCTTCTGATTTTCAATAGATGGGGAGAAGTTATCTTTGAGTCGTTGAATAAAGAAGTCGGTTGGGATGGATCATACGGAGGTGAAATCATGCAAGATGGTGTGTATATCTGGAAAATAACATTCAACTCACCTGACAATGAAGAAGAGTATGAGTTTATTGGCCATGTGGTTTTGCTGCGATAAGAATACGAATGGCTAAAATGAATAATAAAAAGTTTAAAAATTAAGTTCTCAGATCTAGTTCTACCTCCTTCAAATCCAAATCCAAACTGTCCACGAATTGCTGCACCCGTGTATTGCGTTCATTCGCCAAACAAATCAATTGGGTTTTGCCGAAGCCCTCAATTAATCGTTTGATTTCCATGGACTTGCCTTGTGATAACACATCTTCAAAGTCGTCGATGATGAGGTAGTCCAACAGCTTGAAATTGATGCCGTTTTGTACATACAAATCAAATATGCGTTTCATGTTGCCAACGATAATTTCTGTGCCGTCGAAAATATCATTCCGCTGCTTCACCATATCGCCTTTGTCGTGCGCTAAATCAACCGTTACATCTAAAGGTCGGGCCACAATTGACATAATTTCATGGATTTTTTTTGCCTCGTCTATACCATTACACACATACAAAACCCGAGGTGAACCATCCAATTGTTTGTTCACTTTGTTGAAACAAGCCACAATAGCAGCCTCCGTTTTACCAGCATTTTTAGGCGCTACAGCCAAAATATGACTCCCAGATTTTATAGCGCTAAAGAGTTGTTTGCCATAATCAGAAAGATCCGATATTTCGATGAGCGCCAAGGCGTCCTTTACTTCAGGCAATATTTTTTTGAAAGACATGGTGCAAAGGTAGGGAATAGGAAGGAGGAATTGTGAATTGAGAAGGAAGAATTACGCTGGGAGCGCCTGAGATTAAAACACAGAACGCTAAGGCACCACCTCCAAAATCTGTATCGTTTCTCCTGGAATGTTAGAAGATTGCGTCCACATCAGTTCTTTGTTGACATAAATGGAAATGGTTGTGGAGCCAAATCCTGTGTGGGTAGCGCGCAAAAATACGTTGGCGCCTTGGCTGTGTCTGAACGATTTGCTACAAGAACCTGAAACGGTTTCTGTGTTCACTGTGGCAGATACCATGGTATACGAAACATTGGCCGATGAACTCGATGTTACTTTGTATTCAACCCGAGGGAAATTTTCCTTGGAGCAAGAAAAGAGCAGTAAAACGCTCAAAAAAACTATAAATAATACGCTATTTCTCATCGTTTTGTGTTTTTTTCATCTCGTTTCATGTTTTAAAAGCACAACAAAGGTGCCGTTGTCTGTACTCATTGAAATCGGTCGCTATCCTTTCGCGCATGCATCATTCAAGCGATTTTCACACTTTTGCGTTGATTCAACAGCCTTTTTCTTAAAAAAGCGATGTTTTCCAGTCATAATACTCGTGTTTAACTCAATTTTGGGCGTCTGTAAACTGTTTTAGAAAATAGCTAAGAAGCAGCCTGGATTGAAAAACAATTCAATTCAGCGTTTTTCGGAAGACTTTGGGTTCTTATAGCGGCATCATTCCAACACCACTCGCTGCATTACCGAATGTCCCTCAACGATATGTTCAAGCATATACAAACCTTTAGCCAATGTTGAAACATCAATCACGGTAATTGATGTTAACTGGTGACTTTCGAATACGATTCTGCCTTCAACGTTATAAAGCTTGATGGTAGTGTTCGCACCCGCTGGCACATACGAGTCAACCGTCAAAGTATGCGTAGCTGGGTTGGGATAGACAGAAATTTCATTCAACGCACTGTTTTCTGTAGGTATAGAAACGAAGCCAGAGCAAAAAGCCATGTCGTTGATGGCGAGTATCATCTCATCACCCATGCTTTTCCCGACATTCAAGAAGGTAAGCGCATTGTTGTTGTAGTGGAATCCTTCATCATCAGGTGATTCAGAAACGCTCATGTAGAATGGTTTCGAGTTGACAAAGCCAACCGTGCCCCCGTACAGCGAATCATTGCAAGCCACATTTTCTTGCGCCACTGCAACAATGTCCTGAATATCTTGCATCCAACCCCAGTGCTCTTCGTATCCTCCTTGTCCGGCACTAGCAATAACAACAGGCAGCAAAGGGTTTCCAAAGGCGATTCTAACATCGTTAACCAAATGGTATAGGTTACTTTCATATTCGTTGAGAAAATCTACGGATGCCGCATCATTCCATCCTTGGAACCAAGCAAATCCTGAGATCTCAAATTCCGTAAGACCAATTTCGGGGAATTGTGTCGCAAGATTTTCCGTGACATTTGCCACAATATCCAACATCTGGTTATAATACGGCCCGGTGGTCCCTCCAGCAGATGGCGGTCGGAAATCTTGTGCCAAACTCATGCCGCCCCAAGCTGTTTTGATAATGAGGATGGGATCTTCGAAATATTGGTCCATCACGTGTGCAAACATCAACTCAGGACCGATTCTGCTTGGGTCAGCTCCTTGGCCAATGGTTACATTGTCTGTGATTATCGTTCCCTGTCCGTTTTCAAATCGTAGGTAGGCATCATCCAAGACAGTCCATTGACCTCCAGTTTGCAACATAGACCATTCGTCATCAGTGTCATTTTCCATAACATCAACCAAGGTATTGGGAGAAGGGTAGTTCTCTTCTTGACCGTTCATGGATGCAACGACCATATCTTCTGCGTCCGTGACTGTCCATGAAATCTCAGCTGCATATGCACCGGCATTGTTGACAACAACATCACATGGAACGCCACTTTGCAGCGTAATTGTGGCTGTCCCTTCGGTACCGTTGGGCAGTGTTTCTGTTGCCATCACAACACCCGCTTGAACAAAATCATAAGTCCATCCGTTCCATCCGTCTCCATAACCATCCAACATATTGAAGGTGAAGTTACATGTTGGATTTCCAACGCAAGTAGGTGTAAAAGATGTAATTACGACTCCAATAGCACCGTTTGAGCCATAGTAAATTTTGCCCATACCCTGCATATTGGACTGGCCTGCCAAAACAAAAACACGAACAACGCCTTTGGAGTTCCCTGACTTTGGCGTGTTTCCATGCTTAATTAAATTTTGTGAAAGCACATTCAAGGAATCTGCAGAATGCTGTGCTGTGAGAAATCCACTCATGATTAAAAATGCCAATAGCAAGAGATAACCATTCGTTGATTTAATTTGTATTTCGTTTTTCATATGTAAATAATTTATCCACTATTTAATAAAATGTCCTCCCCGACTTCTTCGGGACAGGTTATGAGAGCGCTTGGCAGTTAAGTGAAACTTGCATGGCGGTTTCATCTGAACTTGTATTGACATTTCAAAGATACAATTTGCCATTGATTGACTAAAATTTTTCTGAAATTCAATACTTTCCTACATTTACCGTTATCAAAAGACTTTTCAGTTCCTTTTAAACAGACGATTATGGTTTTACAGCAACGCACCCAAGAAATCCGAGAGCATTTTGCACACAAAGATTTTGATTTGGCTTACAGCACGCTTTTGGATTGTGTGCTCGATAGTGAAAATTTGGCGCTTTTCGAGCGGATTATTGCCAACGAGCATTGGAAGGAGCAGCACCCCGAACACACATCGGAAGACTGGTTGCAGAAATGCGAAGCCATAGTAGATGCCTTGGAGGAACTGAATTTGCCTGAAAAACGGCGAAACGAATCTTTGCTCAATTGTGATGGATTGGTGAAAACCTACGCGCGTGGCAACTTCAAATTGGGTCCCGTTTCTTTTAATATTCGTCCGGGGCAACTGATTGGCTTGGTGGGAGAAAACGGCAATGGAAAAACTACTTTGCTGCGCATTTTGGCCAAAGAAATTACCTATGGTTCAGGAAGTTTGCACTACCATAATGAAGGCGATTTTCAAAACGATTACGACCACCGCACGAAACTGGTTTACATCCCGCAGCGCACCCAAAAATGGTATGGTAAAATTAGAACTAATTTGCGCTTTTGTGCCACGCATTATGGCATCATGGGTCGCCACAACGAACTTTTAGTGGAAATGATGATGATTCGTTTTGGACTCTTCAAATTCCGCGATTTGAATTGGTCGGAACTGTCTTCGGGTTACAAAATGAGGTTTGAATTGGCGCGGACATTTTTACGACGACCTGAGATTTTATTGCTCGATGAGCCCCTAGCCAATTTGGATGTTTTTGCGCAACAAATCGTGCTCAACGACCTCCGCAGCTTGGCTAAAAGTTCCTACAATCCGATTGGAATTATTTTGAGTTCGCAGCAATTATTCGAAGTAGAAAAAGTAGCCGATGAGGTTTTGTTCCTCAAAAACGGCGCACCAAAATTGTTGGAAAATGAAAACCAAAACACAGAAACCAAATGTGTTGTAGAGTTGGAAACAACAGCCAATCGCGATGTCATCAGAACGGTTTTATCCTCCATTGCTGATGTTGAAATTCACTTCAACGGCGGCATGTATGTGATTTCTTCGTCCTCCATATCAGCCAACGCCATCTTGGAAAAACTCATTGCCGGACACGTGCCGGTGAACTATTTCCGAAACATTTCAGAGAGCAGCAAGCGGTTTTTTGTTGCCAATTAAACAAAGAGATTACCCACACCAAGCACTTTAGATTTATGAACACCTATAAAAAACTCTCCAACTATCTCCTCACGCACCAACCGCTTTTGTGGCACAGTATGTCCATTCAGCTTACCCTTGTTGTAGTGTTGTTGAACATTATTTTTTATGGCTTGGGATTCCTGCGTATGAATTTGTTCACGCTAAAAAACAGCTACAACATTGAAAATTTGTTTTTCAATGAAACCTTCAGTTTGTTTTGGATTATCAGTGGGATCATCATTCTCATCATTTGGGGTGCCTATTTTTACCGAAACAATGCCGCGAAGAATTTCTACCCCATATCACGCTGGTATTTTCATAAGTTGGCTGTCTTGTTGTTTATCCCAGCACTGATTTATTTTATGGTGCCTTTTTCGTTTTTCAGAGGAGTGGCGCAGCAAACGCAGCAAATTATTTCCAAAAAAACTTTGTTCGATTTAGAATACAACTATGTCCACGCAAGACCGTTTCTAATTTGTCAAACAGCTGATTACAATTGTGTTAATCGCCAGTTTCCTCAAAACTACAAGAATATTGACTATTGGTCTTCCAACGATAATTACAAAGAATATTACAATCAAAAAAACCAGCTTTTGAATGTCTACAATCATTTAGAAAATGCCAAAGCTGAACCCATCAATGGCGGGCTTTATGCTTATCGGGTTGAATCAAGAATTGAAACCACTATCAAAAACGGAGACACTTGCTACAACTCTAGAAATTATTTTGTAAACGCGCTAACGCTAGACTCACTAACCGATTTTCATCAGTTTCATGTCAAGAATTTTTCAAACGGAGAATTTTTAAATAACATACAATATACCTCAACGCGCTTTTTTGGAGATTATGATTATGAAGAATTTTACTTCCTAAAAGACTCAATTTTGACAAAAATTCACAACTGGATAGATAATGAGCCTTCTAAAATCTTGGAAACTCTTAATGATTTCAAAAATCTAATCGACCAATTTGAAGTATATAACACGCTTCAGCCAGATAAAAACTATGAATATTTGCGCGCTAACGATTTTATAGTTCATCGAATAGTAACCAAGCAAGTTTCTAATGGTGGTTCATACTATTTAGAAGGAGATGTGGATGATTTACAAACCGTGAATGAAAAAATGAGAGGTTTTTCTCAAAGTGTAGCGTTTGACGATTTACAAAACTTGATCAAAAACGCAAATAATGCCTACCACGCACCATTCTTTTACGACCAATTCTTGAAATATCTCTTCCGTTTTCTTGCCTTGGCCGGAGTTTTGCTGCTCCTCTATTTCGAGTGGGGCTCCATTTTGGCTTTTGTGATTAGCATTCCTGTAGCAGGAGCTTTTGCCATTCTAGGAACTCTCCTTTTCGCATTGGCTCCTCGAAGTGATTCTTTTGCTTTGCTTATCATTGTTCTTTTTGGCGCATTCTTCCTAGTCATGGCATACTTAGCTTTAAAAGGTCGACTCAAACCGATGGTAGGAAATATCGCCATCACACTATCATATTTCATGTTTCCGTTGTGGGTGCTTATCATTTTGGGCTACATACAAGTCGCATTCAGCTATTATGACTATGGGACTTGCGATGCATATGGCGTTACGGTTTATCCATTTGAATTCAACGCAGAACCCGTAAGCACAATCTTGCTCTACGCCCCGTTTGTGTTGTTTTTCATCAGTCTTTTTGCTGTAAAAAAAGTGTTGGCTAAAAAGGAGTAGAACGAGCTTCCGTCCCTAAGTTGCTTGGGGATGGGTTTGGCTAAATGCCTATCTTTGTCGCAAAACAATTTTTATGCGTGATATCATCGAAAAAGCTTGGGACGACCGTTCACTATTGTCCAATCCAGAAACCATTGCTGCTATAGAGCAGGTAATTGAAGAAATAGACAAAGGCCGTTTGCGCGTTGCCGAGCCAACAAAAAACGGCTGGCAGGTAAACGAATGGGTGAAAAAAGCGGTGGTGATGTATTTCCCCATCCGAAAAATGGAAACCATTGAGGTGGGTCCTTTTGAATTCCACGACAAAATGAAATTGAAAACCAACTACAAAGAATTGGGTGTTCGTGTTGTTCCTCATGCCGTTGCCAGATACGGTGCTTTTGTGGCGCCGGGTGTAATCATGATGCCTTCGTATATCAACATTGGTGCATATGTGGATGAAGGAACCATGGTAGACACATGGGCAACTGTAGGTTCGTGCGCACAAATTGGTAAAAACGTGCATTTGAGCGGTGGCGTGGGCATTGGCGGCGTATTAGAACCTTTACAAGCCGCACCCGTAATCATCGAAGACAATTGTTTTATTGGTTCGCGCTGCATCGTTGTAGAAGGCGTTCGCGTAGAGAAAGAAGCCGTGTTGGGCGCCAACGTGGTATTGACAAAATCCACGAAAATCATCGACGTCACTGGACCAGAACCCAAAGAAATGCGCGGAGTTGTCCCAGCCCGAAGCGTAGTGATTCCGGGGTCTTACACCAAATCATTCCCAGCAGGCGATTTTCAAGTTCCGTGTGCGTTGATTATCGGTCAGCGCAAAGCCAGCACCGATTTGAAAACTTCGTTGAATGATGCGCTACGGGAGCATAATGTGGCTGTGTGATGCAAAACAAAAATTCAAATATCATCTGGATTACTGGCGCTTCCTCTGGGATAGGTCATGAACTCGCGAAAGCATACGCTAAAAAAGGCGCATTGCTTGTGCTATCCGCTCGATCAATTTCGAAATTAGAAGAGGTGCGGCGGTCCTTAAAAAATCCCGAAAACCACTTGGTGCTGCCACTCGATTTAATGGATGCCTCCAATTTTGCGGAAAAAGTGGCTCAGGTGATTTCTCATTATGGCAAAATCGACATCCTCATCAACAGTGGCGGCGTAAGTCAACGCGGTGAGGCTCATGCCACACCATTGGAAATTGACCGACAAATCATGGATGTGAATTATTTTGGAGCTGTGGCACTCACCAAAGCGGTTTTGCCTGTTATGCACAAACAGCAAAGCGGACACATTGTAGCCATTTCAAGTATTGCTGGAAAATTCGGTTTTTACTGGCGCTCGGCTTATTCGGCTGCCAAACATGCCTTACAAGGATTTTTCGAAAGTGTCTTGTTGGAAGAAGCCAAAAACAACATTCATGTCACTTTGGTCTTTCCGGGCAAAATCAACACGCCGATTTCAATGAGCGCCATCAACGAAAAAGGTGAAGCACACGGCGAAATGGACCACAACCAAGAAACAGGCATGTCGGCCGAATTGTGCGCACAAAAAATCATCCGTGCCATCGACAAGAAAAAACGCGAAGTTTTAATCGGCAACAAAGAAATTTGGGCGGTTTATATCAAACGTTATTGTCCTTGGCTGTTTTGGCGGATTATTAAAAAGCAGTCGCCGACGGGGTAGAACAAAACACAACAACAATGAACACTCACCTCTCCTATCAAATGTTTCACGTGCAGCAAGAAGCCGAGTCTTTGAAAGATTTCTTAATCGAAAAAGGCATCGACTGTTTTGTGAAAGATACCACGCCGCGTTTCGACCCCTCGTTTGCCAACAATGAATCACAAAAGGAATTCCGCGTAATGGTGCTCCCAGAAGATTTTGATCGCGCCAATCAGGCGCAGTTGGCTTATTATCAGCAGTTTGTAGAAGAAATAGATGCTGATTATTATTTGCTCGATTTCACTGATGAGGAGCTCTTTACTATTCTTGAAGAACCTGACAAGTGGAGCAAATATGATTTTGTTGCGAGTCAAAAAATTCTCGCGGACCGCGGTCGAACCATTGACCAAGAACAAATACAAAAACTGAAAGAGCAGCGTTTGGAGCAATTGGCAAAACCAGAAGACAAACAGGGTTTTTGGGTGTTTGTGGCTTATTTCTGCTCATTCTTGGGTGGTTTCCTCGGTATTCTTATTGGTTATCATTTCTGTTGGCACAAAAAATCATTACCCAATGGAAACCAAGTGTTTGCATATACCAACAATATTAGAAAACACGGATACTACGCCTTTGTAATCGGGTGGGTATTTTGGATTGGTAGCATGATTATCGGGTTGCTGATAAATTCTGGTGTGATAGAATTTAACTAGTAGAAATATCATATAAATCCTCCTTAAAGTTTCTGCCCACGCTGTATTTTTTGAATTAAGCAATTGCACATCAAGCTCAAACTGTTTTCCATACCTTTGCACCCAAAAATTTTCAAATGATTTCATTCCAACGCGGCGAAACTGTTGAGCTACTGATTACCGATTATGCTTTTGGTGGAAAAGGCATCGCTAAAATCCCAACTGAAGATGGTGTTTATCCTGTTTTTGTGGAGCATGCTTATCCTGGGCAAAAAGTCTTGGCACGCATCACGGCTAAACGCAAACGTCACGCTGAAGGGAATTTGGTGAAAGTACTGGAAAGAGCGACAATCGAGCAAGCGCTAGATGTTCAACCTATTTCTGGTGCGCCTTACATCTTTGTGCCTATCGAAGAGCAAAAGCGCGTGAAACAAGAATCGACTATTGATGTTTATCGCAAATTGGGAGGCATTCAAAACGCCTTGGAATTATTTGACGAATACATCGCTTCACCCAAAATATACAACTACCGCAACAAAATGGAATATTCCTTTTCGTGCATTGAGCATGATTTGGAAACCGACACAGAAGTAGATGGCGCCTTTGCCTTGGGTTTCAAACACCGGGGTACATGGTGGAAAGCAGAAAATCTCAACAAAGAATCGGGTTTGTTCGACCAAGAATGGGAGAACAAACTCAAGGATTTCCGAATGTTTTTGTTCGATACCGGACTCAAAGCTTGGCATCCACCACAAAAACTAGGCTTTTTCCGTCACATTGTGGTCAGAAAATCCTTCCATCAAGATCAACTTTTGGTGAATTTGGTTACCTCATCCGAAGGGCTTGAAAATTTTGACGCCGATGAAGCTGGAGACAAATTGAAAGAACTATTCGGCATGCGAATCGCTGGTTTTCAGCACACCATCAACGACAATGTGGCAGACCGAGCCAAAATTGAAAACGGTACTTGGCGCTTGGTTTTTGGCGATGAAAAAGTGGTGGAAGAACTCCTCGGATTGAAGTTTGAAATATCCATGGAAAGCTTTTTTCAAACCAATCCTTCTTGCGCCGAACTGCTCTACAACAAAGCCATGGACTACGTTTTCGAGAACAACAACCTCGACGGAAAAGCCGTGATGGACTTGTTTTGCGGCACGGGAACCATCGGGCAAATTCTTTCTACAAGAACCAAAAATGCAGAAATCATCGGCGTGGACATTGTGCCAGAAGCCATAGAAGATGCCAAGCGAAATGCCGTGAGAAACAACATCAACAACGTGAAATTCTTCGCGGCCGATGTGGGCAAATTTCTGAAAGAATTCCCACAATATGCTGGCAATATCTCCACCATAGTTCTCGACCCGCCACGCGCAGGAATTGCCCCAAAAACACTACAAAAAGTGATTGATTTGCAGGCCGATAGAATAGTTTATATTTCCTGTAATCCATCCACCCAAGCACGCGATGCAGCCACTTTGATAGAACAAGGTTATACATTCAAAAAGTTCTCTTTGGTCGATCAATTTCCGCATACCGGGCATATTGAGGCGGTGGCGGTGTTTGAGAGAAGTTAAGAGCCCTTTCCCCGACAAAAACATATGCAGCAGCATGTTTTAAAGTTTGTTTTATAAATCATCCACAACATAGACAAATTAATTTACTATGTTTGTGATGGATAAAACCTAAAAAACCCGATTTATGCAGCGCAAAAGTTTCATTGTTCCTCACGACTTCACACCAATAGCCGATTGTGCTTTGGAACACGCCATAAAAACAGCAAAAATTGTTGATGCTGATATATTCGTGCTTCATGTGGTTAGCAAGCCTAAAAAAATCTCCGAAGCAGAAGAAAACTTACAGAAAGTAATAAAAAGCATAAACAACGAAGGGGTGAATATAATGCCCGCAGTGCGCGTCGGTAATATCTTCGAGGACATCGGGGAGTTTGCTGCCGAACATCATGCGCAATTGATTTTCATGGGTACCCACGGCGCTCATGGCTTACAGCATTTGTTGGGAAGTCACGCATTGAAAGTAATCACCAATTCTTCCGTTCCTTTTGTTGTGGTTCAAGAGAAAAAACCATTGGATACCGGTTACGATGATATCGTTGTGCCATTGGATTTCAATAAAGAGACCAAGCAAAAATTAGTTTTGGTCGCCAACATGGCATCTTATTTCAATTCTCGAGTACATGTGGTTATTCCAGACGAAACCGACGAGTTTTTGCGCAATAAAATGAATACCAACATCGCTTTTGCCAAGAAGTTTTTTGAAGAGCGCGAAATTGAATTGGTGATTTCCTTGCAACCATCTGCTGGCTTCGACAAAGAAGTGGTGCGCTATGCCGTTGCGCAAGATGCCGATTTAATTGCCATCATGAATTTACAGAAAAACAGCATTTTGGGTCTATTGGAGTCTAATTACGAACAATACATGATAACCAACGACGCACAAATCCCCGTTTTGATGGTCAACCCAATCGACACACCCTACGGACAGAGCGTTTTATTTTCTTAAGTGAAGGCGGGCAAATACCAACTGGCACATTTGTTGCGTTTATAGAACATTATGAAAAAAATCAAAGTACTATTTTTACTATTGGCATTGCCATTTTTTAGCACGGCACAAGGATTTTGGGGACTCGGTCCATTCACCACAATGCAAGGTCTATTCAAGGTTTTCCAAGACGGTTTGGTGCGACAGTTGGATCACATGGCTCCCCTCGAAGTGCAATCGGGCGACAACATTGTAGGATTCATTGCCAACAACCGAGATTTGCGCGTTTATGACGGCACAAAAGTGACCACATTATCAGGCTTGGTAAGCAATTTCAAGGTTTCGGATAATTTTATCGCCTTGCAAAATGGTCCAATTCTATCCGTTTGGCACAATGGCAAAGGACAATGGCTCACAAATTTCGGAAGACGTTATGTGGTTACTGACAGTCTTTTGATTTTCGAAGACACACAAATGAATTCGGTTCGCGTTTGGTATAACGGCACGGTACAAGATTTATACACGGTTATTGGCGACATTTATTTACCCTCTTACATTGGCGACAACCTATTGGCTTTTGAAGTGATTGGTGGCACGCATTATATTTTTCACAGCGGAAAATTATATGAGATCGACACCTACCGCCAAAAAGTAGAATTTGCCTGTGGAAGAGACATTGCGGCATTCAACGACCCATTAACGCGCACCTTTGCCATCTATGAAAAAGGTCAGTTTTTCGACTTGGAGGAGATGCATGTGGTGAAATTCAAAGCGGGTATCAAATGCGTCACCTACGTCGATCAAAACCTCAATATGTGGTATTACCGCGGGGGCAATAAGAAAATTTTATCCAACTATTCTCCTGATTACTGGGATGCCAACGACCACTGTGTTGTTTGGGGCGAAGGCGATCAATTTTTTGTGTGGGATGGCATTCAAAAAGTGGTTGCCGCCTATTATCGTCCAGATTTTTGGGTGATTAAAAATGGTGTTGTCGCTTTTAAAAACCAATTGGGCGGCGTAGATTGTGTAATTGATGGTCAACACATCAACATCACCAACGAGCCCATGGTCAATTTATTCATCTCAGGTGAAACCATTATCATAGAACACGCCAACAAAAGCTTCTTGGCTTATTCGAACGGGCGGAAAATCAGGCCGTAAACGCGCCAGTATACACCAAAAATATATACTTTTGTGTTTGAGAAAATTATACCTTCATGAAAACGCTATCATTAAAACTTGATGAAATACTGTTCCAACAAACAGAAAACATTCTAAGTAAGCTCAACAAACCTAGGAATCGTTACATCAATGAGGCTTTGGCATACTACAACAAAGTTCAGAACCGCAAACTCATTGAAAAAAAACTCGCCTTCGAATCCAATTTAGTTGGTGACGAATCAATGAAAATATTAGGCGAATTTGAAGCTATTGAATCCAATGAAGATTAGGAAAAATGAGATTTGGTTGGCCAATCTAGACCCAAAGTTTGGCACAGAAGCGGGGAAAACCAGACCGGTTTTGGTGGTTCAAACCGACGCACTCAACAAGGTTCATGGTTCAACAATTGTTTGTCCGATAACTACAAACGTGCAACTGAAAAGCGAGATTCTCCGTGTTCACTTAAAAAAAGGAACAGCCTCTTTGAAAATGGATAGCGATGTAATGATTGATCAAATTCGCGCCATAGACAACAAAAGATTGATTCAGCGCTTAGGTTCTATTTCGGAAAATTTATCACTTAAAGTTGCTGAAAACTTGAAAATAGTTTTGGATTTAGACGAATAACCAATTGGTTTTAGTGATATTTGTCGCTCAATTATATATCTATGCAAGGCGTTACCACACTCAACGAGTTTATTATTGAAAGACAGGCGGAATTTCAATTTGCTACTGGCGAATTGACCCGAATTTTGAACGACATTTCACTGGCGTCTAAAATTGTGAATCGTGAAGTGAATCGCGCTGGACTCGTTGATATACTTGGTGCTCAGGGCAATGTAAACATCCAAGGCGAGCAACAACAAAAACTAGATGTGATTGCCGACGAGCGCTTCATTCAGGCTTTTAAAAGCGGCGGTGAAATTTGCGGTATTGCATCTGAAGAAAACGACGACTTTGTGGCTTTTGATTCTGAAATGTCGAAAAAAGGAAAATATGTGGTGCTTTTTGATCCTTTAGATGGCTCTTCGAATATCGATGTGAATGTGTCTATTGGTACTATTTTTTCCATTTTCAGAAGAAAATCTGAGGTAGGCACTTTGGCCAATGAAGCCGATATGTTGCAGAAAGGTCACGAACAAGTGGCTGCGGGATACGTGCTTTACGGTTCATCAACCATGTTGGTTTACACCACGGGTTGCGGTGTAAATGGTTTCACCTTAGACCCTTCCATTGGCGAATATTGTTTGTCGCACCCCAATATGCAAATGCCTGTTCAAAGTCGCTTGTATTCCATGAACGAAGGCAATTTGTTGATTTGCCACGAAGGAATTCGACAGTATATCACCTATTGCCAACAAGTTGACCCACCAACAGGAAGACCCTATTCCGGTAGATACATTGGCTCTTTAGTGGCCGATTTTCACAGAAGTTTGATCAAAGGTGGGATTTATATTTATCCAGCTACTACCTTAAATCCAGACGGCAAATTGCGTTTGATTTATGAGTGCAACCCATTAGCTTTTATCGCTGAGCAGGCTGGCGGATTGGCAACAGATGGCTACAATCGTATTTTAGACATTGAACCTAAAAAATTACACCAGCGCGCTCCATTCTTCATTGGTTCCAAAAACCAAGTAGAGCAAGTGATGCAACTGATGCGTGATTGCGATGCGCAATAATTGAGAGGAATGAAACTCCGCGAGATAATCGTCTATTCCATTTTACTTTCGCTGCTCTTGCTGGTGATCCATATTTTGCCGTTCAACAACAGCATGATTAACCTCAAAACAGATGATTACAATATTGAGAAAAGCTGGTTGTCAAGCGATTATCTGGAGTATGTGGTGCATCTGCATGAATCGGGCGACCCAACATTTGCCAAGCGTCCACTCACAACCAAGTTGATTTTAGCGGTTTCGGAGAATTCCAACTTCACAGTTGCAGAAAGTTTTGTGCTCACACAATGGCTTTTATTGGTTTTATGCGGCATCGCCCTGGGACTTTTATCCAACCAATGGCTTCAAAACAGAAACAAAACCAGAGCCAATTTGCTGATGTTTTATTTGTCGTTTTCGGTCGTGTTTCTGTTTTTCGAACCCATCTATTCCTACGATGAGCCGCTGCAATATTTCTTCATTTTTATGGCGATGTTGTTCTTCATGCAAAACAAACTTCTCTTGTTTATCTTGAGTTTTTCCTTAGCTTGTGTGGCGCGCGAAAGCTCATTGTTCCTGCTTCCAGGGCTGTTTTTTATAAAACATCCTAGTTTCAAAATTCAGTTGACCACGCAATGGAAAACGCTTTTGTCTATAACCATAATAATTGGACTATACTTTATTTTCCGTGTTTATCAATCACAGGCACTGGGGCTCAATTCAAATGCTGAAAAACAAGATTTTTTGGCGCGTTTTGTAGCCTTAAAAACCAATTTTGGTGGATTTGCACCGATTCAAAACACCATCATGTCGATGCTCGTGGTGATGCTGCCCTGGACATATTTGCTTTGGTGGAATTATAAAAATCAAACGGAAGTGTTCATGAAATACCGCAGCGCTATTGTGGCTTTCGGAATAGCTATGCTCATCAATACACCTATTGTGCTCCTGCTCACCAATGCCCGCGAAGTGCGTTTGTTTTTCTTGCCTTTTTTCTTTTTATTGCCCATTGTCGGCACCTTTCTCAACAAAGATTTCCTAGACTATTTCACCAAAGAAGCGCTACTTCAGTGTATCAGAAATAAAAAACACCTCTTTATTTTGTTGGTGCTTACTGTGCTCAATTTTGTGTTTACGATGCTCACTTTTCGCTTTGAATACACCACACAAAAAGCCAACTTCTTCAATGAATACCTCTTTTTGATGGTGAATCTCGTTTTGTTGCACTGGTTTTTATCGCGGAAACATCAACCAACACGCCACAATTAGACGCTTTTCTCCCTAACTTTGGCGCCCCAAACAATAGGCCGCAGTTCTTGTTGTTTGGAACAGCATTGTATTTGCCATCATGACCAACCAAGAATTTTTATCGCTATTCGCTGAGCAACACGAGCTTAAATTGCTCGATGGAGCCTTGCAAAAAAACAAGGCTTCCGTTTATTGTCAGGGACTAACTGGCTCTTCGGCTGCAGTGGTATTGGGTTTGGCCGCGCAAAAACTAAATGAAAACGCACTTTTTATTTTAGACGATAAAGAGCACGCCGCCTATTTTTTCAACGATTTACAAAATCTTTTTTCCAATAAAACAGCCGCTTTTTTCTTTCCAGAAAGTGCTCGTGTGCCTTATGATTTCACCGAAAGCGACCAACCCAATTTTTTGGCGCGTTCTGAGGTTTTGGATTTCATTGCCGCCGACAAAAAAGCGTGGTTAATTACTTATCCCAAGGCTTTGGCTGATCGTGTTCCCATAAAAAAAGACGTGGCCGACAATACTTTCAAATTGGCGGTTGGACAAAACCTAGGCATCAGTTTTTTGCGCGATTGGTTAACGGAATATGGCTTCGACCGCGTGGATTTTGTGGTTGAACCTGGGCAGTTTGCCATTCGAGGAGGGATTGTCGATATTTTTTCGTTCGCCTCTGAAAACCCCTTTCGACTGGAGTTTTTCGGTGATGACGTGGAAAGCATTCGCGCCTTTAATCCCGCCGACCAGCTGAGCATCAAAAACCTACACCAATTGACTTTGATGCCCAATGTGGATCAAATCCTCAACCAAAAAGCCCATGTGAGCTTGATGGAATATTTGGGAGAAGAAACCACGCTTTTCGTGCAATCCGAAGAAATCATTGAGGAAGAGTTAAAAAAACTATATCAAGAGGCCGCCAAACAATACGACATCAAAGCTGATTTGGGTGAAAAGCACGCTATTCCCGATGATAAATTTTTGCATCCAACTGTTTGGAGTAAAGAATTGAAACAATACCGCCACGTAGAGTTTGGCTTGAGTTCGCGACAAAAAACCAGCGATATTATCTCCTTTGATTTCAAAGAGCATCCCGCCTTCAACAAGCAATTCGATGCGCTTTTCAAAAACCTTCAAGACCGCAAAAAGAACAAAGAACTTTCTTTGGTTTTCTTCAATCAAACCACGCAAATTGAGCGTTTGGTAAGCATCCTTAAAGATGTAGGCGGCGCAGCAGAATTTATCGCCATGCCTTTTTCAATGAGTCGCGGCTTCGTGTCTAATAAACTGGAATTGGCTTGCTACACCGACCACCAAATTTTCGATAGATACAACCGTTTCAGGCTCAAAGAAGGATTCCGACAGGCCAAACAAGCGTTGACTTTAAAAGAAATTTACAACCTCAACAAAGGCGATTATGTGACGCATATCGACCATGGCGTGGGGCAGTTTTCTGGCTTGGAAATGATTGATGTAAACGGCAAACAACAAGAGGCTGTGCGCTTGGTGTATCGAGATGGAGACGTGTTGTACGTGTCCATTCATTCCCTGCACCGCATTTCAAAATTCACCAGTCAAGAAGGTGCTGTTCCGAAAATGAACAAACTGGGCACACAGGCTTGGGCCACATTAAAAAACAAAACCAAAAAACGCATCAAAGAATTGGCATTCGACTTAATTCAGTTGTATGCCAAACGCAAAAGTCAGCCCGGATTTGCCTTTGCTCCAGACACGTATTTGCAACACGAATTAGAAGCCTCCTTCGAATACGAAGACACGCCCGACCAATTGAAAGCCACTGTTGCTGTTAAAAAAGACATGGAATCCGAAACGCCCATGGACCGCTTGATTTGTGGCGACGTTGGTTTCGGGAAAACGGAAATTGCCATTCGCGCAGCATTCAAAGCCGTGTCCGATAGCAAACAAGTGGCGATTTTGGTGCCAACAACCGTTTTGTGTTCTCAACACGCCCGAACTTTCAAAAAACGCTTGGAAGATTTTCCGTGTACTGTGGACCACATCAACCGTTTTCGTAGCGCCAAAGACGTAACCGAAATTACAAAAAAACTCAAAGAAGGCAAAATTGACATCATCATTGGCACGCATAAAATAGTTGGCGAACGCGTCAAATTCAAAGATTTGGGCTTGATTATCATTGATGAAGAGCAGAAATTTGGCGTTTCTGTAAAAGACAAATTGAAATTGCTCAAAGAATCTGTGGACACCTTGACTTTGACCGCAACACCCATTCCGCGCACCTTGCAATTTTCTTTGATGGGCGCCCGCGATTTGAGCATTTTGAATACGCCACCAGCCAACCGCCAACCCATTTTGACCGAGCGCATTGGCTTCGATCCCGCTATTTTAAAAGATGCATTGGAATACGAGCTTTCGCGCGGTGGACAGATTTTCTTTGTGAACAACCGCCTGAACAACATGCCTGAATTGGCTGAGTTTTTCCGACAATTGGTGCCTGGCATTCGTGTGGCAATTGGTCACGGGCAAATGGAGGGCAAGGATTTGGAAAAAGTGATGATGGATTTCATCGACCACAAATTTGACCTGCTGTTATCCACTACGATTATCGAATCGGGTATCGACGTAAGTAATGCCAACACGATGATTATCAACGAGGCCCAAAATTTTGGTCTGAGTGATTTGCACCAAATGCGTGGTCGTGTAGGTCGATCCAACAAAAAAGGCTTCTGCTACCTCATCACGCCGCCGTTTACCAGCATGACTTCCGAAGCCAGAAAACGCATTGAGGCGCTGATTCAATTCAGCGACTTAGGTTCGGGATTTTACATCGCCATGAAAGATTTGGATATCCGTGGCGCGGGAAACATGTTGGGCGCCGAACAAAGCGGATTCATCAACGATATTGGCTTTGAGATGTACCAGAAAATCTTGAACGAAGCCATGCAGGAGTTGCGTCAAAACGAGTTCAAAGATTTGTTTTCCGACAAAGAAATCGACCAAATGCCCAACCAAGCCTTTGCCAACATTGACTGCGCATTGGAAACCGACTTCGAGATTCGCATTCCAGACACCTACGTAAACAGCGTTAATGAGCGTTTGTTCCTCTACCAAGAGCTCGACCAATTGAAAACACAAGAAGAACTCGACGCTTATGGCAAGCGCTTGGAAGACCGTTTTGGTCCGATGCCACAAGCCGTGTGCGACATGCTCGAATCCATCAACCTACGCTGGACAGCCGAAAAAATTGGCTTCGAACGCCTCGTGCTCAAAGGGGGGAAAATGTTGGGTTATTTCCCTTCTCAAACCAATACAACTTACTTCCAAAGTGCAGCATTTGGAAAAGTTCTGGACTTCATCCAAGCCAATCCAACAAAAGCGGTTTTGAGTGAGAAGAATGGAAAACTGAGGTTAGTTTTCGGGAAAGTTGGGAATATTGATGAAGCGAGGGGATTGTTGGGGATGGTGTGAGGTCTGCTTTTGAAATAAACAACTAACATTTCATTTGCCAAAAAACAGCATTTATAAATCCACAAATTCAATTAACTTTGATTATGATTTCAAGCCTTAATCAAATATTTCATATGATGAATGAGACATCAAAACTACTTTTGATTTGCTCATTTTTTTTCCTAATTTTAAGTTTGTTCTTTTCGAGAAAAAACTTAAGAACGGGTTTGTTGTTTTTATTCTGTTCTAGTTTATTTATCGGTGCGGCTTTTGCGACTTTCACGCCTTATTTGAATTTATGGGATGAGCAATTTCATGCATTAGTGGCAAAAAGCATGTCGGAAAACCCTTTGAAACCCACTTTATACCCTTATGCACCATTAGACTATGATTACAAGTCATGGATATCCAACCACATTTGGCTTCATAAACCACCGCTCAGTTTGTGGCAAATAGCCCTTTCCATAAAGTTGTTTGGAACCAATTATTTTGCGGTTCGCATTCCGAGTATCGTCATGCACGCCTTGCTCGTGTTTCCTGCTTTTTCAATGGGAAAAATGATTTGGAGTGCGAAAACGGGATACTATGCCGCACTGGTATTTAGCTTTCTCAACTTCCCATTGGATTTGGTTTCGGGATACCACACTTCCGACCATGTGGATATGGCTTTCATTTTCTATGTTACCCTTTCCATTTGGGCGTGGGTCAAATATTATGATTCTCGAAAATCTAAACACTTACTATTGGTAGGCACATTTGTAGGGTTGGCTATTCTTACGAAATGGCTCGTTGGGCTTTTGGTTTTTGCTGGAATTGGCGCTGTATTAATCTGTGACGTCGAGCTCAGAAAATCCTTGCTGTTTTGGAAGCATCTTGCAATGTCGTTGATTGTTGTCTTAGCGCTTGTTTTACCTTGGCATATCTATGTTTATGTGAACTTTCGTTTAGAATATTTGCATGAATTTCAATACAATACTCTTCATTTTTCAACTGTCGTTGAAGGTCATGGGGGTGGTCTCTGGTATTATTGGAATAACCTATCCACCCTATATGGTTCTGCAGAGTTGCTTTCTTATTTGATCTTGATTTCGTTTTTGTTCGTTTGGAAAACGGCGTCCAGATTAGCTCTTTTTCTTTATGTAGTTGTTATTAGCGTTTATCTCTTTTTCACGCTCGCCGCCACCAAAATGCCAGCATTTACAGCAATTCTTGTGCCTGTAATTATCCTTGTAGTATGCGCATTTGTTATTTGGATTTTAGACAAAATTAAATCAAAAGTTGCACTTTGGGAACAACTTTCCAGATTGACTTTCATGCCTGTTATTGTCTTTTTGGTGATGAGTTTGTTAGGCTTTGGAAAAATTCACGGCATACACTTCAAAGACCACAACAACGATTTGTTCGACAAAGTGCATTATGAAGCAAGAAACCAATTGATTCAATCCATCGATTTTCCAAATAAACAAAAAGCCATTCTATTTCTAAACGATGAATTCGCTGTTTATCACGAGCCCATATTGTGGATGTTTTATCACAACGACTTAATTGCTTATGAAGGCGCAGCGATGACATATAATTTGAGTTCTGATAAGCTCAAAGCCTATATAATCTACGAAATGACTAATGGGCGCATAATTCAATTAAACATTGCGAAATAGCCCCACCTACGCCCTTTTCCCTCCAATCACCCTTTCATTCGGGCTGTTTTTAACATTGATCACCTGCACCATGATGAAAGAAATGAGGCTTGGGTTGGTTACGTAGTACAATTCGTTGCCATATTCGAGTTGGTGGCGGTTGTTCACAAATTCTGTAACCAAATAATAGCGGTTGTTGTCGTTGCGCTTAAATTTTAAGGTTTTATTGGCGCCTTCTTCAAATCGAACGTAGAAAAAACCATCCTTATCGATGCGCTCCACAACGCAGGGTGTATGGGCTTTGATGCGGGTTTTTTGTGACAATCCGCCTGCGTCTTTCACAAACACACTGCCTTGTTTACCCTTCGGTTGTTCGTCTTCAATTTTATACATCAAGATTTCGGCAGACAAGTAAAATTGTACGTTTTTTATGTTTTTGGTATCGAGTTTAAACTCTTTCAACATGGGCTCGGTGAAGGGTTCATAGGTAGCACAAGACACAAAAAGCATTGTGCCAATAAAAAAAGAAAGGACCATTTTGAATTTCATAAATTTCCTAATATTTGTGAAATCACAAAGTTGCCGAATTTGCTTTGTATCTGCAAAAGAATTAAGAAAAATTAGGAGTTTGAAGGTTTATAAGGACCAGCGAGCGACAATTTTACGCATCACGTTGTATTCATCGGCATACATCAGGTTGATTTCTATGGCTGTGTTGGGTTTCAGTTGATCGCGAATTGCTGCTAGGCCCTCGATGATGTTGCTTGTCCCAGATAAATTCTTCGGCAAATCCGGGTGACTGAGTTCCCACGAAACAATGCTGAATTTATGTTCGAGACGAACGCCCTCAGGATACCGCAACTCCAAAGTGTCGCATTGCAAATCTGTTTTCATGCCCTGTTCAACGCCACACAAATACAAAACAGGAATCGGGCGGTTCAAAACATGGAAGCTTAGAGTGTCTACAGGATTGCTTTTGGCATCCAAAACGAGCAATTTGACTTTTTTTCCTACTTGTGGCAAAGCGGTATAAACGCCAAACGATTTCATGGTCAACTTCACATTTTCAAGACCTTGTATTTCAAATTGTGCAGCATCATAGCCATAATCAGACAACTTCACTTCGTTGTTTATGCCGCGGTATAAAATCGTGTCGGGCATTTGTGCCATGGTGAGTTGTGCAACAAAAACAATGGCAAAGGAAAATAGAATCTTGGTATTCATTTGGCTCAAGTTTGATGCTAAGGTAGTAAAAAATGTGTTCTAGCATTTTGTTGTTGTTTTATACTCACGATCTGAAATGAGCTGGCAAAAATTCCTGAAGCCAAAGAAATCTCCAGACTTCTGAGCCGGATTGCTTGGAATCGTGCATCTTTGTACTCAATATTTCACCAAGCATTCACTCAAACACAAATGATGAAGTTTTTCGCTATGTTTCTTACGCTGATTTCCACTTACATAGCTTTTGGCGGTGATGATTTTCTGTTGACACCACAAAACACCATTGAAGTCTTTCCGCGGCGCATACCCAAAATCACCATGACAAAATCTGGGCCCTATGTGGGCATACAGCAAGGAAAACATATGATTTTGGAGCTTGGTGGCGAACGTCAATGGAAACAGGTGAAATTGGTGAAGCCGAATACCCAAGCAGCATCTATTGGGGGCAACTACAATTTTCGTTACAATGTGATTGGTTTTGATTTGGGCTATTGGTTTAAGCGCGGCAGATTGGATTTCACCTATGGCGCCCGTGTGGTTTATCGCTCTGATTTTGAATCCAATAGTTTTGGAATTGCGCCTGTTGTTGGTTATAAAATCTTACAATTTCACCTACAAGCGGGATATCATTTTCTCACAAAACCCAAATATCAGTTTGAAACCAACACGCTCTTTGTTTCGCTGCGGTATGTGCTTATCAACAATAGAGATGTGGAGGTTAAACGCGAGAAGAAGAAGTAAATGATAAAAATTGCTTATTATGTTATCGGTCAAATAAAAGGGTCTCACTCAAACAACTCCCCAACCAAAAAATCCAGTTCGGGGAAGATTTTGCTCACTATTAATAGCACACCAAAATAAGCCAACCTACTCAAACCTTATCAACACAGCGCCTTTATCCACAGTATTACCCGTTTCAACCTCAATCGACTTCACTTTTCCGATGCCTTCTGCTTTGATCACGTTTTCCATTTTCATGGCTTCGAGGGTGAGAAGTGATTTTCCTATTTCCACTTCTTCACCAACGGATACGTTTACCGCGAGCACTTTTCCGGGCATTGGTGCTTGCAGTACATCTAATTTTTTAGGCGCCACTTTATCCAAGCCCATAGACTTCAACAAAACATGAATAGGCGTTTCGCGTTTAATATCAAACGAGCGGTGGTTGATTTTCACGCGCATGGTGTTTTGCTCGGTGTCGCTGCTTTCTACTTCTCCAAAGAAAGTCTTTCCTTGAAAAAACACCTTGAAAAAACGTTCGTTTTCCCATGAAATTTTCGCACCAGAATGCGTTTCTATCGTCTCTTCACCTAATTTCCAAACGTGGGCCATGTCTTTTGAATTATAGGGGCAAAATTAATGAAATATCTGTTGCGTGAGTTTTTTTGGCTTCTGGCAGCTAGCCACTGGCTTCTAGCTTAGAATAATTTGCGGATAAATATTTTCTTTATCTCAAGATGCAAACTGCCAGCTGCCAGTCGCGAGTCGCCAACAACCAAATTTTCACCATCTTTGCTCACTTTAAATCTCATCATGAAGAAAATCTTGCCCCTTTTCTTGTTTTTCGCCCTCGCTTGTGGCACATCAAAACGACAAACCCAAACGACAACAGAAAACACTGAAAAACCTGGTGGAGTATTAAGTGTTCCGGGACTCGACCGACACGATCCACCACAAACTCGGCCCGTTTATCAGGCCACAAGAACAGTTTTGTTCGACCTTATCCATACTGAACTTCACGTAAATTTCGATTGGGAAAATAGCCGCCTTCACGGTGTGGCAAACATTACTTTGAGTCCGAGATTCTATTCTCAAGACACTTTGGTTTTGGACGCCAAGGACATGGACATCCATTTTGTTTTCCTTGATAAACAGCAACTTAAATACAAGTACGATGGGAAAATCTTAAAAATTGCATTGAACAAAACCTACACCAAAAGTGACACACTCACCGTGAAAGTAGAATATACCGCCAATCCGGATGAAAGAATTCAGGGCGGAAGTTCGGCGATTGCTGGCGACAAAGGACTTTACTTCATCAATCCACGCGGGGAAAACCCGAATTTAATGCCACAAATATGGACACAAGGCGAAACTGAATCGAATTCCGTGTGGTTCCCCACTATTGATGCTCCCAACCAAAAAATGTCGCAAGATTTATACATCACCGTGGCGGACAAATACACCACTTTGAGTAATGGTTTGCTGATTTCATCCAAAAAAAACAACAACGGCACGCGCACCGACCACTGGCAGCAGCGTTTGCCCCACGCGCCCTATCTCACCATGATGGGCATCGGGGAATTTAAAGTGGTGAAAGACTCCTGGGCCAGAAGCGATGGTAAAAAAGTGGAAGTGCATTATTATGTTGAGCCCGAATGGGAACCCTATGCCCAGGCCATTTTCGGGAACACGCCTGAAATGATGACTTTCTTTTCTGATTTGACGGGTTACGCGTATCCTTGGGACAAATACCACCAAATTGTGGTGCGCGAATATGTGTCTGGTGCGATGGAAAACACAGGTGCTGTGATCTTTGGCGATATGGTTTATTCCAACGCTCGTGAATTGCTCGATGGCAACTGGGAATCTATCATTGCGCATGAGTTGTTTCACCATTGGTTTGGCGATTTGGTAACCTGTGAGTCTTGGTCGAATTTGCCGCTCAATGAGTCGTTTGCCAACTATTCACAATTCCTTTGGGACGAATATAAATATGGTCTCGACGAAGCCGAATACAACGCCGATAACGAAGCAGACGGTTATTTCGCAACAGCAAAATCGCAAGGGCATCACGACCTCATTTGGTTTGATTATTCCGACAAAGAACAGATGTTCGACGGACATTCCTACAACAAAGGCGGAAGAATTTTACACATGCTGCGCAACTATTTGGGCGATGAAGCTTTTTTTGCCGGAATCAAACATTATTTGCACAAACATGAATTCAAACCAGCCGAAGCCCATGAATTGCGCATCGCTTTCGAAGAGGTTTCTGGCGAAGATTTGAATTGGTTTTTCAATCAGTGGTTTTTTGCTCAAGGTCACCCGAAAATTGTAGTAGAACAAAAGCGTATTCAGGATTCTGTGGTGCTAACATTTACCCAAGAACAAGATTTAAAGGAATTTCCCCTGTATAAATTGCCCATGACCGTTTCTGTGTTCGATGCCAATGGTCGCCACAACCACAAAATCGTTTTAGACAAAAGCCGATGTGTTTTCACATACCCAGTAAAAGACACTTTGTACAGTATCATTCCCGATGCCGACCACGTGATTTTGGCCGAATGGTTTGATAAAAAACCACAGCATCAATTCGAATATCAATTTTTCAATGGAGGCAAATATTTGGATAGAAAAAACGGATTAAACAACATGGCCAAATCCAAAGACCCAGCGAGAGATCAGGTGATTATTGCCGCATTGAACGACCCTTTCTATCAAATTAGAATTGACGCCATCAAACAATGTAACCGCTTGAAACAAGACCATAAAGCTTTTCTTCTGGAAAAAATTCCAGCGCTGGCGTTGAACGACGAAAAGTCGCTTGTTCGACAAGCCGCAGTGGCTTTTCTCAACACTCACTATCCCAACGAAACCATCACCAAAGAAGTAAACACGACGGTTTTAAACAACGATTTATCTTATAAGGTAATTGGTTCTGCGCTCATTTACTTGTCCAAATACGATTTTGATGGCGCTATGCAAAAAGCAAAACAATTGGAAAATGAAAAATCGGGCAGTATGATGAACTCTTTGGCAACACTCTATGCCGACCATGGCACAGCAGAGCAATATCCTTTCTTTCAAAAAGCATTTTCCTCTAATTTGTTAAGCGGCACCAACTTATACAACACCATCAGTTCGTTTGGTTTATACCTCACCCGGCAGCCCGCAATAATTCAAGAACAAGCCTTAAACGAATTGGGGACCTTGCTCAATGGCGGTGCATACAGTGCTTTTTTTGCGAAGTATGCGTTGCAAAATGTGATTTATAGTATTGAGCTCGCAATAAAAAACCTTGATTTAGAGATTCTCGCCCACGAAAAAGAGAAAGATTTCTTGCAAGCACAGCAAAAAACAAAAGAAAAATTAGCGTTTCAAGAAGTTTTGAAAAAATATGCTGGCCTTTTATAGGGAAACCACAAAAAAAGGAAGGGTTTTATTCGTTTTTGGTGTTAATTTGACACCATACAACTGCGAACAAATACACATATGAGAAAAGCTTTTAACGCAGACCGAGAAACCCCCGAATACTTTTTTGACCTTTTTCTTCAAATAGAACAAAACGACAGTTCAATTCAAATTTCTAATTTCTAATTGCCTAATTATAAATTCATATTCCCTACCTTCGCACAAAATCGTCCTATTGCTCTTTAATCCTCTTACTCAATTCACTCCGATGAAAAAACTTCTATTTCTCCTTGTTTTATTGACCTCTTGCTCATTTGCCTGGTCTCAAGACACCACTTGGGTGCAAACATTTACCTATGATTCCATCAGCACGCGTAGGGCGAATTTCGAATTTCCCGAATCGTTGAACGACAAGCGTTTCGAAAAAGTATTGATGTATTACAAACTCAAATGCAGTCCGCTAACGCCTTGGGACCAGTACGACTGTGGAGAATGGGATTACCTTACCTATACCCGCGTTTTTGACCACACCGGACAGATGGATTCTGTGGCCGTGAATGGCTCCAAATATTTGGTAAACACCCAAGCACCGACGTCGTTGAATTACAATCCGCTGCCCTTCACACAGGTGGATACCTACACACGCACAGAAAACAACCGCTCCAATGCCCAATTGACCACGCTTTCCATCAATGCTGGAGCAGCAAACGCTGTATTCCCGTTTAACGTATCTAACCACGGGGGTCGGTATCAAATGTTGCTCACTTCGTCTGAATTAAACGATGCAGGAATAGTGCCCGGAAATCTGCAGTCTTTGAGTTTATTCGTGAATGCCATCAGCAACAATGGCGAACTGAAATATCCCAAAATTTCACTGAAAACAACAAACGATAATGTGTTGAGTGGCTTCCATTCATCGGGATTCACTGAAGTTTATAATGCCTCGCGATGGTTCAATGGTAGTGCAGCAGAATTGACGGCTGGGCAAAATCAGTTTTTATTCTACCAACCGTTTTTGTGGAATGGCACAGACAACATCATCATTGAGTTTTATTTCGAAAATTCGATTGCCGCAAACAATGGTTTGACTTTTCAAACAGAACAAAATACGAGTCTCGAATCCGTATATTACGATGGAAGAAACGGCTGCATGAGCTTCAATGCGAGCAATTATGCGCTTACAGAATTATCTGATTTTGTGATGGGTTCGGCCATGACCATTTCTTTCTGGGCCAAAGGAACAGGCACAGCGGGCACAAACACCTCTGTTTTGGAGGCCTATGATGTGATGGGCAACCGTACAATCAACATTCACTTGCCTTGGAGCAACAACAGGCTTTATTTTGATGCTGGCAACAACACAGGCTTTGATCGCATCGACAAAGAAATGACCGCCAATGAAATGGACGATGTTTGGAACCACTGGGCTTTTGTGAAAAATCAAGCGACAGGCATGATGTCTGTCTACAAAAATGGGGTTTTATGGCACTCTGGGACGAATTTAACCCGCGACATTGGTTATATCCATCGTTTGGTGTTGGGTTCAAATGCCAATCAAGGCTACTTTTGGAATGGCAAAATCGATGAGTTTCAAATTTTCAATGAAGCGCTTTCGGCCAATGTAATTCAGGAATGGATGACAAAAAAGCCAGACCAAACGCATCCCAATTGGTCAAACTTAATGGTGTATTACGATTTTGACAACACTGCATATGTTGAAGACCAAAGCGCCAACGACTTTTCTTTGATGCCTTCACAAATGAACATGATTCAATTCAATGAGCTTCCCAATGCAGGCATCAACCAAATCAATGAAAGACCTGTATTGGCATTTGGTCAGGGCGATGTAAATGGCGCTATGTTGGCCACCACGCATCCTGAAATACGCGCCAAAGAACCCGTGGTTGTGTATGAATTAGAGCCTGTAGGCAATCATTTTGCCATTGTGTCGAGTTTTATCGGTCTGCCCGCAGGCAATGAAACGAGCTACAACGCCAATGGAACAATTGCTTCTCAAGTACCATTTACAGGAGCAAACAACATTACAAACCTGCCCATTGTGCACTATCATCCGCCTTACGAAATCATTCACGATGTAGAAATTGCGCGCTATATCACCCCTTATGGAATCAATTTTAGTCTGGGGTCGAATGGCTTCACGTGGATTTATGACGTTACCGACTACCACCAATATCTGCGTGGCATTGTTGATTTGGCGGCACACAACACACAAGAACTCATCGACTTGCGCTTCGCATTTATTGAAGGTATTCCGCCAAGAGATGTGCACAGCCGACAGCCAATTTGGGAAAATTTCCGCAGCTATCAATATTCCCAAATGGACAACAACACGCAATTATCTGCAACCAGCATTGCGCTTGCTGATAGCTCGAGCATGTTTAAAATCAAAACCAGATTAACGGGTCACGGTCACCACGGCAGTGTGAATTGCTGTGAATGGGATCCAAAAGACCATTATCTATTTTTAGATGGCACTTTGCGCTACACTTGGGATATTTGGGAAGAAACTGCTTGCGGCGATAGCCCTAATCCTGGACAAGGAGGCACTTGGCCTTATGCCCGCGAAGGCTGGTGTCCGGGCGATCAAGTGAAAGAATATGAGTTCGATATCACGCCACATGTTACACCCGGCGGCACGGTTTCAATCGACTACGACATCGAAGACATTCCTGCCAACGACCAAGCCCAAGGCAATGGGAATTACATCGCTGCATTTGATTTAATTTCCTATTCTGCACCCAATTTCCAAAACGATGCAGCCGTGGTTGATGTTTTAAACCCAAACAAATGGGAATATTACCGCAAATGGAACCCTTCTTGTTCCAATCCAAGAGTAGTGATTCAAAACACTGGAGCACAAGATTTGACGCAGTGTATCATCCGCATTTGGATCAGCTACGGAGATTGGGTAGAATACAACTGGACTGGCAATTTAAAATTCCTTGAAAAACAAGTGGTTGAAATTCCAATTATCGATTTGGGTTGGTGGAGAGATTACCATGGCGAACAAACGTTCCACGCACAGGTTTACGCTGTTCAAGGTTATCCCGACTTGGATGAATACGCCAATAACAACTATTTTTCTACCAAGTTCAATGCCCCAAAAAGCATCAATACGGCATTTTACTGCTGGTTCAAAACCAACAACAAAGCCCACGAAAACAAATATAAATTGTTGGATGCCAACGGAAATGTGATTTTTGAACGCAACAACATGGCCAACACAACCGAATACAAAGACACTTTTGATTTGGCGCCAGGTTGCTACAGCATTGTTATTGAAGACAGCGACAGTGATGGTATTGGTTTTTGGTATTCAAGTCAGGTAGAAGGCGAAACATCGGGCTTTTTCCGCTTGAGAAAAGTAAGTGGCAGTTATATCGATATTTTCCCAACGGATTGGGGCAACTATTACCGCTACGATTTCTCGGTGGGATTCGCACTTTCAGTTGAAGAAATCGAACTCACCACCAACATTCAGGCTTACCCAAATCCAACCAATTCTTTTGTGATGATTGAAGTAAACGGACAGGTTGAAGGCGAAGCGAGCCTTGAAGTCTTCGACATGTCGGGCAGAATGATACAACAAATGCCCATGAATGCCTCGGCCAGTTTTGCAGAAGCCCAAGTTGATTTAAGCGCTATGCAACCCGGAAACTACATCGTGCGCGTGCAAACCAAAAACGGTGTTTATTCGAAGATGATTGTGAAGGTGTAGGGGATTATTAAAACTTAAACGGGCTGCTCAAAATTGAGGCAGCCCGTTTTTTTATGTCTATTGTTTATTAATCGAACTCCGGTTATTACCTCGTCACCATCAATCGTTTCATCTCTCCTTCACAATGCAGGAAATAAATACCGCTTGGAAACAAGGATAAATCCAGTTGAACGAGCGGTTGCGCTGAGAAATCGAGCATGAGTTGCCCCAAACTGTTCAACACTTGCATGTTTTTTCCCACCAAAGATGCTGCCACCTCAACCCAAACAAAATCTTGAGCTGGATTGGGATAAATCGTAAGGGATTGCAACAAGTCGTCTTGTATTGTGCTGCTGACCAACTCATTATTGAAACCGAAAGTTGTGGCTTGAATCACAAAATTGCCCGTGCCATTTGGGATGCGTGCGGAAGCCATATTTACCGTTTGAGGACCAAAATCAACTTGATCAACCACACTTAAGTTGGGGTCAGACAGCACAACAGATTCGCCAAGTGCAGACAGCCTAAACGCCGCGTGTAAAGGTCCATCAATAACTTCATCATCAGCCCAAACAATCAAATAACCATTGGCTGGAATGATGGTTCCCGATGGAAAACTCCATTTATCTGGAATTGCTGGGTTGTCAGACAAGAAAAAGCCACTTAAATCAACAGGACTGGTATTGGTGTTATAGAATTCAATCCAATCTTCAAATTCACCTACCTCATCTTGAACGCCGGCATTGTTTTGGGCAACAAACTCGTTGATTACCACACCATTCGGATTCATGATAGATTGCACCGTGTAAACAAAAACATCATGTTCTGCGCCTTGCGGTAAATATGACGCCGACTTGGGTCCGTTATTCGCTAAAGCTTCCACATAGTAGCGCACCAACGTGTTTGCATCATACGCAGGGATTTGTGCTCCGTAAACACCATCGCCAGCACCACCATCATTGTGTGCGCCATCGTCAAACATTTGAATCTTTTCAAAAGAACCCGATATTGCAGAAGAAAAATACAAATGCACTGCAAAAACGCCAGAAGCACTATTCACAGGTGCTTGAATGTTGCATACTTGTCCTGACAACGGAGTCACATATTCAGCCATGTCTTCATTATAATACTTCGCAGAGGCAATAACGGGCGCTACTTGAGCCACTTCGGGATTATTCAGCAAGAAGTTTCTGCGATTCGTAACAAAATTAATCAACTGCGGATGTTGGTCTAAATAGTTCTGATAGGTATACAATTTCTTAGGGTCGCTTTGCACCAAGGCGCCAATCTGATCGTGAATTTCATTCACCAGGGCTGTGGCATTCGCCGTTGTAAACGTTTCATTCAAAATGGTTCTGTAATGCGCCAAATAACGCTGGCGGTATGCTGGGATATTCAGCAATTTGTTCAACAAAGGATAATTGGCGTTGGACACGTTTTTAAAAGGTCCCCAATTATTTGAAGCAGCTACGTTCAAAACAAAAGTTGAATTGCCATCATATTCCATGGGTATCGTTTTTCCCGATTCGTAATCAATATAAATCATATAGTCCATTTTGCCTTTCATGATGTAGCTGTCATCGTCGGTAAAAATATTCTCAACAGCCAAAAACCAAAGCGCGCGATCCACGTCGATATACTGCTCCAAAACAGCCGTGTTATTCATGTTTGCCAAACTCAATTGATAAAACGCATTCGCCAACATCTGCCAAGGATTTGTGATTAAGTCGCTCGACTTTAAGGTGTAATATTGAGCATAAGTGGCGGTATCTGCACCCAAATAATTCATGCCTGCCGTGCCATCACCCCAATTGGGGCCGCCTCCAGGACCGCCTCCTCCTACCGAAGCATCTGTTTTGGCTCGAAAATTTGCGCCGTTGTTGCTCATAAACCACTCTTTCAAAAAAGTTTTTTCAATAGCTTGAATATTTGGATAGATGCCCCAATCTTGGTTGTTGAGATACAAATGTATGAAGTTGGCTTTTGCTATTGGGGTGTATTTCGCAGCCATTCTGCAATACAAAACCTCGCGCATAAAAGTGGCGTCTTGGTGCCCATTGTTGAACTTCAAATCGTCGTAGCCCAACAATTTTTGGTCTGGCGTTATGAAATCCATCTCCACTGCGAAAGATTTTTTCTGCGAATTGTTGATTTGTTGGTATGAGGTGTTTCCCCTAAAGCGCACGCCAACGTTGTAATAGGTCACGCCATTATAAACCAAATCGGCTGCGAGCAAGGTTTCAGAGGCATAATTATTGGTCAATTGGGTCCAATAATCCGCTTGTGAAAAATTCAAATAAACCGACTCAACTACGTTTCTGTTGTACAGTCCAGCAGTTGGCAACAGCCCCCCGGTATATAAAGTTCTACCATCTTGAGAATAATACATCTCGCTGGGCAAATTTTGAGCAAACGATGCACTCAAGCCCAACACATTCAGAAAAACAAACAGCTTTTTCATTGATCTCGTTTTCAAAAGGTTAATAGTTTTCAGCGTCAAAGGTGATTAAATTAATATTAACACAGTGTTTTTTTGAGATTAAACCTTGAATTGTTGAGGTGAAAAGAGGGTTTGCCTATGTCGTTTTCCCTTGGCCGTGTATTTTCACCTTAAAAAGTCTTGGTTTGACCTCAATCACAGCGTTCTTTGGCAAAAACTATCGATGTTTGTGTTCAGAAAACCAAAATGAAAAAAATCAACATCCTCATATATGTTTTGGGTTCGCTCATTTATCTGGCGCTCCCGATTGTGTTTTCCCCTGACTTTGGCGAAGGCGGTTTGTGGCCAAGGGGTCCTTTTCGGATTCACTTTATCCAAGCCTTTTTGTTTTTGGGTTTTTTCTTTGTCAATCACTTCTATGCTGTGCCCAAGTTGCTTTTCGATAAAAAGAAAATTCAATTTGCAGGCGTTGCATTGCTCTTTCTGTTGGTCACGGTGATATTGCCCATAGTGCTGCAAGAATTTTTTCGTCCTAATCCCAATGAGATCTTGCATCCCAAACCACACTTGGGTCACCACCGACCGGCTCCATTGATGATCATCGACAGGAGTTTGATTCAATATTGCGTGGTGCTCGTGGTGTCCATTTTGCTTGGACTTCAAAAAAGATACACCGCTTTGAAACAAGAAAAATTGGCCAGCGAGATTTCTTACTTGAAAGCGCAAATCAATCCTCACTTTTTATTCAATGCCTTGAACAATATCTATGCTTTGTCTTTGAGCAAATCCGAAGAAACCCCAGAATCCATTATGCGGCTCTCGAGAATGATGCGCTACGTGGTTAGTGAAGCTGCAAATGAGTGGGTTCCGTTGGAAAAAGAACTTCAGTATATCCAAGATTATGTGGCTTTTCAAGAGCTGCGCATTTCAGGCAATTGTGATTTGCAATTCTCGATACAAGGCGACACTCAACTGCACAAAATCAGTCCTTTGGTGCTCATCCCATTTGTAGAAAACGCTTTCAAGTACGGGCTGAATCCAGATAAACAATCGTTGATACACATACAAATTCAAGTTACAGCGAAGCATGTAGAGGCCAAGATTCAAAACAGCACGGTGGTTCAAGACTTTCTTCCAGAAGAAAAATCAGAAGTGGGTATGCAAAACACACGAAAAAGACTCGACTATGTTTATGGCGGTTCATACACCTTAGAAATCGAAAAAAAGGACGACATTTACAGTGTTTTTGTATCCATTCCGCTTCAATGATTCGAGCCATTGCCATCGACGACGAGCCCTTAGCGCTTCAAATTATTGCCCATTATTGTGCAATGTCTGAAGATATTGAACTTGTGCAAACCTTTACATCTACTTCGAAAGCCCGACAAGCCATTGCATCAACCCCACCTGATTTGATTTTTTTGGATGTGAACATGCCAGAAATGTCGGGGGTTCAATTTTACCAATCTCTGAAAAATCCACCGCCGCTGGTTTTCACCACAGCCTACAACGAATATGCCGTAGATGGCTTCGATTTAAACGCCCTCGATTATTTGGTGAAACCCATTTCCAAAGAACGCTTCGACAAGGCTGTTGAAAAAGTGCTTGAATATTATCTGTTGAGAAACGTTCAATCGGCAAGCGCTTACCTATTTATTCGCTGCGACCACAGCAACCACAAGGTTTACTTCGATGACATAGTGTACATCGAAGCACTCGACGATTACGTAAAAATCTACCGCAAAAACAAACCCCGACTTGTGGCCCGCGCATCGCTAAAAAACATGTTGACACAACTACCTGAAAATCAATTCATCCGCGTTCACCGCTCTTTTGTTGTCAACACCAGTCACCTGGATTCTATTGCCCAAAAAACCATCCAAATTGGAGGTGCTGAAATACCCATAGGCGACACTTATAAACAAAATATAAACAAATTTTAGGGCGTATAAGCGATTCCGTTTGTTTTTAAGTTGTTGGTTTTCAGCTGTATTTATTGTCCTCTGACAGTTTTATGACAAAAGTCATGTTTTAGGGTGACGCTTGTCACTTATCGTCCAACAA
>JBIIJN010000080.1:0-10751 GCA_044233745.1 Crocinitomicaceae bacterium | reverse complement strand
CAGCAACAATATACAATGGAAATGCTGGCGATACCTTATGTTTTAGAACACACGTGGTGAGCAACAACTCGGCAGGAGAAATGATTGTTTGTTGTTATAGTGATACCGTTTGTTTTGTGTTGCCACCGTGCGATGAAGACACCACTTGCTGTAATTTCGAGTACCTATCTGATTCTATTTGGTGTGTTGTAAATTCTGCTGGAATTACCGAGTATCATTTCAATTTGGAAGTTGATGGTTGTGGTTATTTAGAAGTACAAGGTGCCAACATTACGACATCTGTTAGCTGGATCAATCCGACTTTTATCAATGGTCCAACCACGATTTCTGGGGTGCATGCGCCAGTAGCGGGTTCTTCCAGCACTTTTTGCTTAACTTTTGTGATGGGCAGTTCTGGAACTACGACTCCATTCTATTGTGCCGATACCACCATCTGTTTCACGCCGCCGCCTTGCGATGAAGACACCACTTGTTGTAATTTCGAATACCTCTCTGATTCTATTTGGTGTGTTGTTAATCCAGTAACCAATGTGACCGAGTATCATTTCAATTTGGAAGTTGATGGTTGTGGTTATTTAGAAGTACAAGGTGCCAACATTACGACATCCGTTAGCTGGATTAATCCTACTTTTATCAATGGTCCAACCACAATTTCTGGGGTTCATGCGCCAGTAGCGGGTTCTTCTAGCACTTTTTGCTTAACTTTTGTGATGGGCAGTTCTGGAACTACGCCTCCATCTTATTGTGCGGATACCACCATCTGTTTCACGCCGCCTCCTTGCGATGAAGACACCACTTGTTGTAATTTCGAGTACCTATCTGATTCTATTTGGTGTGTTGTAAATTCTGCTGGAATTACCGAGTATCATTTCAATTTGGAAGTTGATGGTTGTGGTTATTTGGAGGTGCAAGAAACCAACAGCTCGACATCCGTTAGCTGGATCAATCCGACTTTTATCAATGGTCCAACCACAATTTCTGGGGTTCATGCGCCAGTAGCGGGTTCTTCTAGCACTTTTTGCTTAACTTTTGTGATGGGTAGTTCAGGAACAACTCCGCCATATTATTGTGCGGATACCACGATTTGTTTCACCCCGCCACCTTGTAACACTACGGTTGAAACTTGTTTGATTGCTCATGCAGATTCAATATGTATAGGTCAGTCGGTTACCTTTACATATACGGGCAACTATCCAGCCACTACATACGATTGGCAATTTCCATTTGGCACGCCGAATGTAGCCACAGGATTAGGGCCGCACACAGTGAGTTACAACACATCTGGATGTCATCCTGTTGTCCTGATTTTAAACAATTTTATACCGGGAACCATTGATTGTGTCGATTCCATTTGTGTTGTGCCTCAACCTGTTGCTATAGTCACTCAATTTGGGAATTCATTGCAGGCAACTCCAGCGGGAATGAGCTACCAATGGTATTCACAAAATCCGAATTGGACCTTGTTATCAGGTGAAACGAATCAATTTTTGAATCCACAGACCACTGGTTTTTATTGTGTTGTTGTTACCAGTCCGCAAGGGTGCGTTGATACCACTTGTACCAAATTTTTCCCTGTGGGTCTGGATGAATTCGAAGCGCAAAACTGGAGCATTTACCCCAATCCAAATGATGGCTCGTTTACCTTGAGTTTCGATTCGTCAACAAGTGAAACAATTGAAATACAAATATTCAACACACTTGGAGCTTTGGTTGATGAACGTAGGCTTGATGTTCAACCTGGAGCACAGCAGTTCTTGATTTCAAATCAAAATTTGGTTTCGGGTGTTTACTTCATCATGGTAAATAGTGGAAACACAAGTGGCATGCAAAAATTGGTGGTGAAATAAAATTAACAAGGAAAAAAGAGGAGACGAACTGAAATGATTACAAATTTGCTCGGTTTGTCTCCTCTAAATTCAATTTTAGAACCAATTCATTGGCTTAAGTAAAAAAGTATTTGTACACGTATTTTTTCTCTTTTTCTACAGTCATCAATTTGGAATGAAAGTCAATATGAACGGGTGTGTTGTTGAATTCGGCAAATTCAATGGCTGTTTCAGTATTCACGAACGACTGACAATTGAGATGAAGTTGTCCTTCTTGAAATCGAAAGGTGAGAATGAGCCTAAATTTGACATTGTTACAATTTTGCATACCGCCACCTTTGCCGAAACGGAAACTTTTGGAATCGTCTGAACTAGGAAAATCGACAGTTTTATTTCCACAAAACTCCCAAGCGCCTACAAACCTTTGATAAGATTCCGTGTTTTGATAAGCCGTTTCTGTTTTCTTGCTGTTTAAATTCAGCAAAAAGAAAATCGAAAGTATGTATATACCATTCATGCCATAGATAAGGTAATTATTCAGGAATGGTTACAATCACTTATGTTTGGGTTCATAGATTAATCTCAAAAACATACTCAAGCGTTTGATACGGATCATTAAATCACCTTTAATTTGTTTATACTATAGTAACATTTGATAAGGGAGACCGTTTAACCTCTATACTATGAAGTTCGGATTTCTTTTTATTTTTCTTTTGAGCCAGGTCGTTTATGCCCAAACAGACCGAATTGAAGTTTGGCAGGGCATCATGGTTCCTTCGGCTAAAAAATTCAATGACGCCCAAGTGCTTTGGTTGAAAATTCCTCTTCAGGTGTCAGATAAACAAACTTCGGATGAATTTCTTTCGCGACAAGAAACCATGAATACGGAATTTTACGCGCTTCACAAATTGACCGTGAAAAATGATGGTGCTTTCACGGTGGTTGAAGAGGCAAAAAGTCACAAGAAAAAATTGAATCGTGGACTTGCTTTTTGCAGAATGATTTACAAGCTGCAATACAACGAAGCCACTGGTTATTTGGAAGGCACGTATTCGGCAACTGACTGTAGAAGCACGTCTGGTAAGGTTTATCTGTATCGCTCCGAGCACCCAATAGCCGATGGTGACGCTATGACATTAACCCATGCTTGGGTGCGCAAGATGATTGACGGACTTGAGAAGGGAAAAATGTCGACAGCAAAAATGGCCGAGATGAGAGCCAACTTTGAATTCAAGCCGATTTTTTTCGATTACGATAAAGCTGAAATCAGGGAAGAATATAAGTCGTATCTCAAAACCATGGCGCAAATTGTATTAAGTCACAGCGATTTGAGGATTAAAGTAACCGGACATACAGATGGTGATGGGAGCGATGCCTATAATTTGGATTTGAGCAAGAGAAGGGCACAAGCGATACTTGCATTTTTTCTGGAACAAGGACTCACAGCCGAGCGTGTAGAAATTGATTTTCAAGGCAAACGAAATCCCATTGCACCAAATAACACCAGCGAGGGGAAACAAAGAAATAGACGGGTAGATTTTGCCTTTATTTAGAAGTACCTGTTAGCTGCTTGCTACCTAAAAATTAAATCGCAACTCGCGATCATCGAAAAGTGAGAAACTGAATTTGGGTCGGAACATTGCGCCATTGAAATTGTCGTTGGCAAATACGCCATACACACCAATCCTTAATCTTCGTTGAAAGAGTTTAAAGTCTCTGGTTAAGCCCACAAATGTTTCGTAATAATGCAAACCGTATTCAGGCACATGTAGGTATCCTGCTCCGGCTACGGTGTTGATACGGGTTTTTTTCATGAATGGAATTTTGTTGATCAATCCGCCATAAAAATTATGCTCAATATGAAATTCGTAATACAGTTTGGTGGTCGCATAATTGTCGCGCAAACCTTGAAAACTCCACATGGGGTTTGAAAACCAAAACATGTCCGAGCGCCTATGGTATTTCATGTCGGGCTCTCTGATGATGGAAGAATTGAAGAATTGTCCCGCCCTGGCATGGTAGCGCGTGCTGCCCAATGTGCCCACTCGGAATGTTTGTCGAATACCAAATGTAATGTAGTTGTGATCCACCTCGCTGCCCAAAATCCTCGGCACACCCATTTCTAAATTTACGTAAAAAGTTGGAAATTTGGAGCCTAGAATGAGTTTTCTATATGGTTCACGCATATATTTTTGCCCAGGTGTGTACGACAAATTTATATCCACGATGAGTGAGTTATAAGGTTCAAATTCCAGAATGGCTTGATTGTTTACCAAACTGTCTAGGGTAGTTAAAAACTTATAATCGCGCACAGAACGGCGTTGGCTGTATTCCACATCTGTGCCAATGAAGAAACCGTTGAATAATTCAAAGGAATGACCAACTTCTGCTCGAGTAATTTCGATGAAATTATCCCTCAAGAATATTTGCATGATGGCGTCTTGGTATCGAATCAAGCCAAAAGCATGACTGAAACTTCCGTATAAATAAGCATTTTTGAACGGATTATAAAGATATCTAAAGTTGGCTGCGCCTTTAATATCTGCATTCACAACACCGATGGAAATGTTGGAGTAGGTGTCAATGAATCGTTGGTCTTTCCATTTTTTGAAGTAGAAAAATTTGGGAGATATCCGCGGACCAGCAATTTGAACTGGCTCCAAGGTCATCGCCAATGAAGATAGTGTCCATTGCACTTTTTTGTCTCTATTTCGATGTTCTATTCCGAACCAAAGCACCTTCCAAATATTAATTTTATTGAACACTGCGTCAATAGAATCGAGGTATTCTTTGCGGTTGTAGAAGGCATCTATACTGTCCCTTTTGTTGATGAGAAAAGCTTCTTCTTGCGACAATTCTATCTCGCGATTTTCATCCCAATAGCTCGAGTCTTTTTCATAGGCCTCTCTTGTGGTAACGGCGACCTCGTTGGAGAAATGTCGTTTGGGGAAGTCCACTCCAAATTGAAAGTCGGTGTAGGTCAAAACCGTTGAGCTTTCTGAAATTTCTCCTTTGTAATTAACACCATAGCGCATCACCTGCTTGGTTAACACACACAAAGTATCGCCCCAGTTGTCAAAATATTGTTCAATTTCGAAGTAATCGAATTTCTTTAAATTGCCCTTTTCCATGCGGAAAGACATGCTTTTCACCATCCAAACAGAATCCTGAACTACAATGTGTCCGCTCAAGGTGCTTTGTGCTGAATTTCGGGCTGAAATTTCGATTTTGTGGAATTTTTTACCGTCTTCCATGTATTGTTCCACCAATTTGTATTTGTAAGAGGCAATTCCTGCCCAAGAAATCGGAGAAGTTACGGCTGACTCGTTTAAATCGGTTACAAAGAGAATATTGTTGAAGAAGTTGAAGTTGGATTTGGTGGTGGTTAGATAATACAAATTTCTGGTATCGCCTTTTATTTGAACACCGTTTCGAATTTCTTTGACTTTATTTGGTGCTTCAAATTGTCGCTCGAAATCTACTTCCATCATGTTGATGGTGGTGTTGTTTTTGAGCGCGTATTCTTTGCGTTTCTCTTCGCGTTCGTAAGGGTCGGCAATGGAACTAAGTTCTTCTTCAATCTCTTGCTCCGATTTTTTATTGACCACAGTGCGCTTTTCAGTGGCACGCAAATAACCATGTGCGATGTAATTGTGTTTGTCTGGATTGATGGTGTCTTTGCGCTCGGCCACGTGCATCACAATTTGATGCGCAACATTTTTGCGTTTCACTTTCACTTCAACTTCATTCATTTCCATGGCCACTGGCACCATCGAGAAGTTGTATGTGTTTATACCTTGACCAACGGTAATGAATTGTTCAATGGTTTCAAATCCAACAAACTTCACCACCAATTCATAGGGACCAGGATCAAGATAAATGACATATTCACCTTGGTTGTTGGTTACAGCACGCAAATCTGTATTGTTCTTAATAAACACATTTGCAAATGGAATCGGGCTGCCGAAATCGTCAACCACGCGCCCTTGAATAGATTGAGCATGCCCATAAGACATCAAAATAGAGGCGAGAAGTGCAAATGAAAATCTGGTTATCATTTTTGGATTGACTTATTCAAAGAAACACAATTCAACAACGCGCTTTTTGTCAAAATGTTAAGCGGAGCAATGAAATTATTTTTGTTTTGTGCAACTTGATGAACGGTTGAACTTGGTGTGACTTCGATTTTTCTTTATTCAGATGAAGACTGATCCGTGGGGGGAGACATTTTTTTGAATTGAATTTTATGCCGGAAATGTTGTATGGCTGTGATAGCTACAAACAAGTACATCATCCACCATTTGTCAAAACCTTCTTGAAATCCGAAGTATGTGGTAACAACCAAAAGCGAGGCACCTACTACGAGCCAAACGTATTGCATTATTTTGTGGTAGTGTAGCATATTTTTTTTGTAAATGTATGAAAGATTTTTGCTCAATGGGTAAGAGAACCGTGTACATAAACTACTTCATACGTCTTCTACCCGTAGGAAATTTGATTTTAAAATAGTTCAACTCTTGGTCGGCAATAAGACCAAACCCAGTGAGTATATCATCTGGCGTTGTGATTTCTACTCTTTTCATAGTGTAGATACTGTCGTTTTTCCAAATAAGTTCTTCTGTTTTCAGCACATGATTGCGGTCTTTGTTTTGCACTACCACACTATCGCGCACCAGCATGTTTTGGGTGTTCAAATCGCGCTCGCCATAATAGGAGGTTAAAATAGCTTGAATTTCTTTTGTTTTCGAGTCGTAAAAGGTCACCTCAAGACCATCTTTTATATAAGTTTTATTAATTTTTCCGTAAAACGTTTCGATGATTACGCCTCTTAATTCAAAGTTGACATGTCCGCTATCCGTTGAAATCATGTGGAGACCAGTCATGATTTCATCTGGAAAACGTTCAATTTCACTATAGGCGCTTAATTCTTCATGACTCATTTCACGGCACGAAAAAAGAATTCCTGCAAACAAAATGCTTGCAGGAATCCAAATTGAGTATTTCATTGAACTAGCCAAGGGCTTAGTTGAAAGGAGTCATTTTAACATTAACACCCCAACAAGACAAATACGTTGATCCTCCGCGTTCTTTGTTTTCGTTGAAGATATCGTTTGCAGTTGGACAGTTGGCTTTGTATGCAGCAGAACTAACACCAGCGCGCTCTGCCAATTCAACTGCGTACCAGTAGTTGGCTTTTCTCTCGAAAGTTGTATCACCACAACTGTTGGCAAGAGCAGCCACACAACTTGCAGCCAATGCCAATGCTTTGCTGCGGTATTCTCCACCTACTGACATGGCTGTATTGTAAGATGCTTTATATTGATTTTGAGCATATTGAACATGAGCAATGCGGTAGTTGATTTCATCTTTGTCGGCATCGTCGAAAGTCAATGCTTTTCTAAAGAGATCCAAAGCTGCTTGGTATTGTTTTTTGTCTGCTGCAGCAATACCTTTTGCTATGTATGCAGAGGCAGATGGAGCAAGCACCAATAGTGTATCGCTAAAATCACTGTACAATTTTGTATCAGTACAACCTTTGTTTTCCAAAATAGACATGTAATTTTTCAGTGCCTCCATTTTGGCCTCTTTTTCCTGCGGCAACATTTTCAATACTTTTTGTAGTACTGGTGTTACATCGTCGCAAGTTTTTGCAACGCCGTTGAAAATTGATGTGATGTATTCTTGAACGCGTTCTGAGCCTTCGATTTTTTTCAAGAGCTTTTGCAAGCTGATATACTCGTCGATGATTCTTTTGGCATACGCTTCTTTTTTAGCTGGGTCTTTCTCGGTGTTGAACATCATCATGATGTTGTAGTAATAAGTGGAAATGAAAGATGCTCCAGTTTTTTCTTGCAGCTGACCAATAGAATATGAAAACAATTCATCTATTTTTGTATAGTTGGTGCTTTTGTTGGCTGTCAAATAATAGGCATGCCACAAAGACCAATTCGGGTCTTTTCCAAATTTAGCTTCTTGCAAAGCATAAATGGTAATCAACGTGTCGCGCAAGGCTTGTTTGCGTGTTTCATCTGTAGCGGTTTGCAACATAGATTCGTAGCACCAACGCAAATTCACGTAGATATTGTTGTCGGTAACGCAGTTTTTTTCGACTTTCCAATAGTAGGTAGCAGCTTCCTGAAAGTCCCCCATCATTTTAGAATCGGAAGCAATCATTTTAAATTCTTTACATTCTTTTGATTCTTCTTGAGCAAAAGCAGTAAAGGTATACACTGAAGCTAAGGCTAATATGTACTTCAAAGTTTTCATTGTGTTTTGTTTTTTAATCGTATTTAATTTTTCTAAACCATCTTTCCCATTTGGCTGGTGTGAGCACTATTCCTATTTGGTAAGCGATGTAACGCTCTTGAATAGAACTGGCACCTGCCGAGCCAACTTGGCCCACACGCATCCCAAAGTTTATGGATGATTGTGAGTTGTCAAATGGTAACGGGAAACCAAATCCAAAAGTTATGCCAAAATCGTTGAGATTACCTGTTGGGAGTGCAATTTGACTTAAATTTAATCCAGCGCGGTAAGAAATTTTAGAAAAATAGCTCAATCCAGGAGTGCGATCACCGGTTATAAAATGGGGTGTGTATTCAATACCAAATCGGTAAGCAGTAGTGTTTTGGTAGGTAAAGTTGGTGTCGGCAATGTTGTTTACTGTTCGGCTGTGATTTTTCCAACCCATCATCTCAAGGTCGCCATAAATGCGAATTCTGTTTTGAATTTTGTTGTTTAAATTGTAGCCTTTTGGGTGCAAATCCAGTCCAAATCCAATGCCAAAAACGCTTGGTGTGGTGATGGTGCCTTTCAATTCTCCATTGCTGCTTATGGTTTCCAAATATTGATGTGTTACACCGAAATTGCCACCATATCTATTGATTACATCTGTATGTGTTATTTTCCAATCGGTAGAAGGGGAGAAGTGTGCCCCAAATGAAAGTGTAGTTTTTATCGAGTCGGAAAATTCATGTCTGAAAGCCGCACTCAATGCATAACCAAAACCTCTTACTCTATCGTTCATCACATTGGCTGCATTGTTTGTGCTGAACGCAGAAAATTCGATGGCGCGCACATCTTGGGCATCACCGAAATTAAAATTGCCTTCTAGTCCGATTGAGAAAAGGGTTTTATCTCTTTTTATTGGTGCCACAGAAAATGCAAAGTAGGTTTGTTGCACCCCACCAGAGCCTTGGTAGATTCTGTTCAATGAATCGCCATCAACAAGTTGTGGTTCAGTAAAACGATAGCCTTTGGAAAAACCTGGTCTGTAACCAAATCCCAATCCAAATCGGTTGGCGAAGGGAATGGCAAAACTGATGCCTCGCAAATATGCCAATCTGGAGTTGGAACTGCTTGAACTCGACTCAAATGCCGACAAACGACCCGTTATTTCAATGTTGAATATGGGTTGACCGGTGGCCAAAAAGCTCATCGCAGCATGATTTATGGGGTTGTTATAAGCGCTATCCATATAGCCGTAGCCAGTGCCTCCAAGAGCCATTTGCAAAGCATTTCTGTTGCTCTCGAATAGCCCTAAACCGTAATAAGAATAAGGGTTGTTGACAGTATTTTGCGCGTAAATTGTTGTGCAGCAAATAAACGCGATAGCAAAAGAAAGATGTTTAAACATTAGCTTCTAAAATTAGTTTCAAACCGAACAGTGTCAAATTTGAGTCGGCAAAGATGGGAACTTTAATTGCATTTTCAAAATGTGACGCGTCGCCTCCAGTTAAATAAATGGTTAAATTTTCATTGTGTTGAAGATAACGGGCAATGGTTTCATTTATTTCACTGCGCATACCGTTTAATACGCCCGACACCAAACTGGATTTTGTGTCTCTTCCAATTAGGTTTTCTGTTTCCCAAGATTCAATTAGAGGTAGCTTGGCTGTAAAGCTATTCAGGGCTTTGAATCGCATGTGTAGTCCCGGAGCAATGCTTCCGCCTAAATAATGTCCGTTTTCATCCACAAAATCAAATTTGAGACAGGTGCCACAGTCGATGCTCAGGGCGGCTTTTCCAGCACTCAAATGAGCAAGCGCTACGGCATTGGCCAATCTATCTTGTCCTAAAGTTATTGGGGTGGCGTATTTATTTTTTATCGGGATATTCAAATCAGCAGTTAAAACCAAGGCATTTGGTATCAATTGAATGATTTGTTCCAATCTTGCTATATCTGCTACAGAAGCCACAATGGCGTGATGATAGTGGTGTTTTTTTAAATCTGCTTTCAAGGCATCCAAACCACGTCCAGATAGCACTTTGGCTTTTTGGAAAAAGGCGTATTTGACTTCTGTGTTACCCAGGTCAACTGCGAGATATGTGCTGGTTGAAAGATTCATTTGCAGCGGCAAAGGTAATGCATCGCGGTGAAGCGGGTTGCCATCGGGATTTAATTTTCCGAATTCAACACCCTGTTATTCAAAAGTTGTTTGCTGGCACCAAATTGCCTTGTATTTCAAATCTACATTTGTATCATGCGGAGAACCCCTTCCATAGATGCACTTATCAAACTCATTGACGACCCCGATCACTTGGTGTTTGAGCAAGTGCGTGCAGAAATTCTTCGAGCTGGAACAACGGCGCTGCCTAAGCTACATGATCTTTTGGATTTCGAAAAACTCAGTGCAGAGCATATCGAAAGAGTACAATCGCTCATGAAAGAGTTGCATTTTGCCGCCGTTATGGAAAATCTTGAAGCTTGGTGTGTTTCGTCTAATAAAGATTTGTTGAAAGGTTTGCACATCATCACGAGCTTCCAATTTCCTGATTTGACCTTTGAAAGTTTGTCGGCACAAGTACATGTTTTTGAACGTCGCATATGGTTGGAAGTGAATCGTCGCATGACGGCTTTTGAAATTGTGGAGCGCATGAACACCATGTGGTATAGCAATATCGGGCTTACGGTTGAGCGAACAC
>JBIIJN010000153.1:0-2670 GCA_044233745.1 Crocinitomicaceae bacterium | reverse complement strand
TATGTTGAGTGAGATTTAGGCAGAAGATGGCTGTTTAGAAGCGGAATTAGAAATTAGCTTTTCATTTTAACTCATCTGATTGTCGTTGTATTTACTCGACTTAGCCCGCTAAGCCTTCGTAAACACGGCTAAATCAGCTGGTTAAAATGAAATCTGAGCCTTGAAATATTAATCGAACTCAGGTTAAAAGAACAATCAAAACAAGACCTCAATAGAACTAGTGCTTTATGTACAACAATATTTCTACTCAAGTCGCGTTATCAATTAATGCCTATATTTGCGCACTTTTAAGTGATATCAACAGTTGAGATACAATGAGAATTCAAATCTATTCAATAGCCACATTTTTAATTCTTTTGGTGGCGGCATGCTCAGGATACAATGAAGTTTTAAAATCGGATGATTTCGAAGCAAAAAGGGAATATGCCAAAACGAGCTACGAAAACAAACAATGGGATCGCGCTGCAGCTTTATACGAACAAATTTATCAGCGCTATTCTCAAGGTCCGATTGGCGAAGAATCGTATTTTCGTTTGGGTATGAGTCATTACAATATGAAAGACTATCTTTTGGCAGGATATTATTTTTCAAACTATTCCACTCGATTTTTCTATTCTCCTCAAGCCGAAGAAGCCAAGTTTTTATCAGCCATGTGCGCGGTTAAAAATGTACCTAAAACTTCATTGGACCAAGCAGAAACGCATCAAGCCTTGAATGCTTTGCAGGAATTCATCAATCTTTATCCAATGAGTCAACTGGTAGATTCTTGCAACAGAGTAATGGATCGATTGAATCTACAATTGGAAGCTAAGGCCTATGAAAACGCATATATTTATTTTCACACGGAGCACTACAGAGCCGCTGCAGCTGCCATGGATGCCTTTGTTGCCGATTATCCTTCCTCTAAAAGAAAAGAAGAGGCCATGTATTTGGCTACTAAATCTTCTTACTTCTTAGCCATAAATAGCATTGACAAGAAAAAAATAGAGCGTTTTGAAGATGTTATCCAAAGATGTGCTAAATTTGCCGAACTTTTTCCTGAGTCAAAAAACTATTCGGAAGTGCTGACTTTCAAAGGCAAAGCTGAAAAAGTTATCGAGGAAAGCAAAAAAGTTTAATTCAAGAAATACAATCAAATATGAACTTCAAGAACTCAAATGCTGAAAAAACGACTGTAACGCGCGACTTGAAACAAATTCAAGATGCTACAGGTAATGTTTATCAGTCTATTGTTGCTTTATCAAAAAGAGCCAATCAAATCAACGTTGAATTGAAAGAAGAATTGGGTCAAAAGCTTGAAGATTTTGCTTCACACACAGACAACCTTGAAGAAATCTTCGAAAATCGCGAGCAAATCGAAATCTCTCGTATCTACGAAAAACTTCCTAAACCAGTTGCTATGGCAATCGACGAATTGCAGACTGGTAAAATGGAAATCACAAAAGACTAAGCAATCATGCTCAAGGGTAAGCGAGTGCTTATCGGTGTTAGTGGTGGCATTGCTGCATACAAAATACCTTACTTAGTAAGATTATTGAAAAAAGCTGGTGCCGAGGTGCGATGTATATTGAGCCCCTCGGCTTCTTCTTTTGTTACACCTCTAACATTGGCCACGCTTTCAGAAAATGAAGTTTATTCTGAACTTTTTGACCCTAAAACTGGTGCATGGACAAACCATGTGGAACTCGGATTTTGGGCAGACCTCATGATAATTGCTCCGTTAACTGCTTCAACCTTATCTAAGTTGGTCATGGGGCATTCTGACAACCTGTTGATGACCACATACCTATCAGCGAAATGTCCGGTAGTGATAGCCCCTGCGATGGATTTAGACATGTACGCACACCATGCAACACAAGAAAATTTAAAAACATTAATAAACCGTGGTGTTCACATTATTGATGCAGAAGAAGGTGAATTGGCCAGTGGTTTGGTCGGAAAAGGTAGGATGACTGAACCTGAGCAGATTTTCAATTATGCACAATATGTTTTGGCGCAAAAATCAGGTCGATTATCAAACAAACACGTCTTGATTACTGCAGGCCCTACGTTTGAAGCTATAGATCCAGTGCGATTCATTGGCAATCATTCAACAGGAAAAATGGGTATTGCCATTGCCGAAGCATGTGCTTATGAAAATGCACATGTCACGTTAATTCTAGGCCCCACCAGTGAAAAAGCACCCACTTTGCCCAATATCAATGTGATTCGCGTGCAATCTGCTGATGAAATGTTGAGCGCAGTAATGTCGTGTTGGTCTAAAAATGAAATTGGCATTTTTTCTGCTGCCGTGGCCGATTATCGCCCGAAAGTAAAAGCGGTAGAAAAAATCAAAAAAAACGCAGAATCATTTGAAATTGAACTGATTAAGAATCCAGACATTCTTTCTTGGGCTGGTGCGAATAAAACGAATAATCAATATCTAGTAGGATTTGCACTTGAAACAGAAAATGAAATACACAACGCTCAAATCAAACTTGAAAGAAAAAATTTAGACCTCATTGTGTTGAACTCATTAAGAAACACTGGCGCCGGATTCGGGTATGAAACAAATCAAGTATCATTTATATCCAAAGACAATAAAATTACTAATTTTGAGTTGTTGTTAAAATCTAAAGTTGCTGAAAATCTGGTAAATTATGTTATCGAAAATCTCCCCTAAATTAATCT
>JBIIJN010000079.1:0-11164 GCA_044233745.1 Crocinitomicaceae bacterium | reverse complement strand
TCTGTTTCATATAATCTTCGTTGATGTTGAAATCCAGTTCTTTTTGAGTCATTTTACTATCATTTTTTGAGGCTTACAAATGTAGTTAATTAATCATTTCAGAAAATGAAGCTAAAAAGTGAAAAAGAAATATAAGTGTAATTATATGTTTTTCAGGTATTTAACAGCATTCAGTTAACAAATCTATAAAAATTTCAAGAAAAAATTAAATTTCATGAAACTTATGAACAAGTGTCTGAGTATAAGAGCGTATCTTCAAAAAACTTAAAGGTATGAACAACTCAATATTTTTCGATTTCAAGCCGGTAAATAGAGTAGAATCGGCAAAAAACAAATTACGTATGCACCGTACCATGGGCAAGCAATCAGGATTATCAATATTCGAAGCTGCGCAGCTGATGGATATGATTGTTTTTGAAAACAGCAATGGTAGAAGTGAAGAAATGATGTTCACGCTTTCGTTAAATTAGGATAAATTTCCAATTTATACTTCCAGAAATGGGGTTTGTCTTCGGATGAATCCCATTTTTTTATGGGTGAATATGAGAGCAGACAATTTGGAATAAGGCACGCTTTTTATCTTTAAAAATCCACTATATTTGTGCTATGGATCGAGCAGCCTTAATAGAGAAAAATCCTCATCTTTTTTTGGTACATAAAATCAGATAAAATTCCTGAAATCACCAATGCGGTTTTGGTGGAATTTATTTTTAATTATGGCACTTGGGAAGATGTGAAAGAACTTGATGAAGTACTCGGCTACAAAGAGTTGCGTCGTGTGTATGAAAGTCTTGATGAAAGACAGAAGGGGAATTATATACCTGAATTTTTGAATTTATTCTACTTAATTTCTTATAAACATGCATCTTGACATTTTATCCAAAGAGCAAGTCGAACTGTTTCCATTGTTGAATGAATTTAAACGTGGATTTGGTGACGGTTATTAACATCATATCTTTAACGAGAAACTCCCCAAACCCTTAGCAATTCTTTGTTCTCAGTCAAGTTACCAATAAAAAATGCTTGGTTATTCAAGAGCGCTTTTGATTGTTCAATGCGTTCCAGAATCACGCCTTCCGCTTGGATGTAATTGGAGTGGAAAAAATAAGTTTCATCGCCTTTTTTAATGACAAACCCCGTATGAAAATCGAGACCAACTATGTAAATGGCATTTTTGTTTTGTTTCTTCATGTAGGCACTGAAATTGTCGAATCCGCTGATCCACTTGGTTTCAATACACAGTGTTTTAATCATTTCTGATGAAGCTACCTGTGCTAATTTTATCCTTTGGATATCAAAACCCAAGTCGCTTAAAGTGTTGGTCACAAAATAGCCGCAAGCAATGTGCCCCTGATTGGGCGTTCGAGTAGTCCCGTTAAAATCCCATGGCGTGCCGACCCAATGTTCTACTAAGCCTTCTGATATCAAATTGTATAGCAGATTTGACTTTTGTTCTATATCATTTCCATCAATGGATTTAAGCAAAACAGCCACAGAATCTTTGAATTGGGCGTAGGTTTGCTTTGGCGCGTGATTTTCAGCATGTTTGGCGACAGACCAACTGCATCCCAAAGAAATAACTAAAATCATTGTCAAATTGAACCAAAGACTATTTTTCATGACATAAATGTAGGTCTTTTTTTAGCATTTCGAGAGTCAATCCAAAAAACTTACTAATTTTGCGCCGTCGAATCTAAAAAGTTTGGAGCGACTACATAAAAATCATTTAAATAATATTGGCATGTATTTAACATCAGAAAAGAAACAAGAAATTTTCGAAAAGCACGCTGGAGGCGCTGTGAACACTGGTTCAGCCGAAGGTCAAATTGCTTTATTTTCATTCAGAATTCAGAACTTAACTGAACACTTGAAGAAAAATCGCCACGACTACAGAACGCAGCGTTCTTTGCAGTTGTTGGTTGGTAAAAGAAGAAGTTTGCTAGACTATTTGAAAGCGAAGGATATCGAAAGATACCGTGCTATAGTTAAAGAATTAGGATTACGTCGTTAATCTTTGTTCGAGAAATTTATTGGAGAGGGGACATTCGACTAGATCGACTGTCCCTTTTTTGTTTCTTTTTTTAGACATTTTGGAATTATTAAACACAAATAAAAACAAGTCCCATGTAGCACAGGGTTATAATGGGCAGACACAAAAACAAAAGTTATGAGTAAAGTGATTAAAAAAACAATCCTAACCGGTGGTAAAGAAATTATCATCGAAACAGGAAAATTGGCAAAATTGGCCGACGGAGCAGTAACGGTAAGAATGGGCGATACAGTCCTTTTGGCTACTGTTGTTGCAGCACCCGATGCAAGAGAAGGTGTAGATTTCCTTCCGTTGACTGTAGATTACCGTGAAAAATATCCAGCTGCTGGTCGTTTTCCTGGTGGATTCTTCCGCCGCGAAGCTCGTCCATCTGAAGCGGAGATTCTAATAATGCGCTTGGTTGACCGAGCGCTACGTCCGTTGTTTCCAGATGATTTCCACGCAGAAGTGCAATTGATGATTCAATTGTTGTCTTATGATGGCATCAATAATCCAGATGCTTTGTGTGGTTTGGCTGCATCGGCTGCAATTGCTATTTCAGACATTCCTTTCAACGGACCAATGTCTGAAGTGCGCGTGGCTCGAGTAGAAGGTGAATGGATTGTGAATCCAACCAACGAGCAAATCGCAAAAGCGGATATGGACATGATGATTGCTGGTACAGAAAAAGACGTGAACATGATCGAAGGTCAGTTCGACGAAGTTTCTGAATCTGAGATGGTTGAGGCTATTAAAATTGGTCACGCGGCAATTATCGAACAGTGTAAATTCCAATTGGAATTGGCGGCAGAAATCCCAACGGCAAACCCAAAAAGAGAATACAGCCACGAAACACACGACGAAGAGTTGCGTGCTCGTGTTTCTGAATTTGCTCTAGAAAAATGTAAAGAAGTTGCACGTCAAGGATTGGCTGATAAAGCAAAACGTGCTGAATTGTTCGACGCTGTGAAAACTGAGTTGAAAGCACAATTTGCTGAAGAAGAACTAGTTGAAAAAGGGGGATTGATTTCTGCTTATTTCTCAAGTGTTAAGAAAAAAGCCGTTCGTGCGGTAATGACAAAAGAACGCATCCGTTTGGATGGTCGTCAGTTCGACGAAATCAGACCGATTGCTTGTGAAGTTGACTATTTGCCAATCGTACACGGTTCTGCTTTGTTTACACGTGGTGAAACACAATCGTTGACAACATTGACTTTGGGTGGTAAAATGGACGAGCAAATGATTGATGGCGTGGTGTTTAAAGGCTACGACAAATTCATGTTGCACTACAACTTCCCGCCATTCTCTACAGGTGAAGCACGTCCTTTGAGAGGAACTTCACGTCGTGAGATTGGTCACGGTAACTTGGCGCTTCGTGCTTTGAAAGGCATGATTCCATCTGATTTCCCATATACCGTTCGTTTGGTTTCTGATATTTTAGAATCCAATGGTTCATCTTCCATGGCAACCGTTTGTGCGGGTACATTGGCCTTGATGGACGGTGGTGTTCCGATTAAATCTCCAGTTTCTGGTATCGCCATGGGCTTGATTGCAGAAGAAGGTGAATTTGCTATTCTTTCTGACATTTTGGGTGATGAAGACCACTTGGGCGATATGGACTTTAAAGTAACCGGAACAGCAAAAGGAATTACAGCTTGCCAGATGGATATTAAAGTAGATGGTTTGCCTTATGAGGTTTTGACCAACGCATTGAATCAAGCGAGAGCAGGTAGATTGCATATTTTGGGTAAAATCACAGAATGTTTGGCGCAACCAAATGCTGACATGAAACCACAAACACCACGCATCGAGGCATTTACAGTGCCAAACGATATGATTGGTGCGATTATCGGACCTGGTGGAAAAATCATCCAAACGCTTCAGAAAGAAACCAATACGAATATTACCATCGAAGAATTGCCAACAGGAGAAGGGAATGTTCAAATCATGTCGAACAATGCTGATGACATGAGAGAAGCCGTTCGCAGAATTCGCTTGATCGCTTTCCCTCCGATTGTAGAAGATGGCATGACCTACACTGGGAAAGTGAAATCGGTTCAGTCTTACGGTGTGTTTGTTGAAATTCTACCTGGCACAGATGGATTGATTCACGTTTCTGAGTTCTCTTGGGACCGCATCGAAAAGATGGAAGATTTCGCTAAAGAAGGCGATATCCTTGAATTCAAAGTGATGGGTCAGGATCCTAAAACGAAAAAATGGAAACTTTCTCGTAAGATTTTGATGGCTAAGCCGGAGATGAATTAAGGAGATTCCTCGATAAATTGAAAACCACGAATGCGCAATGTATTCGTGGTTTTTTTATGCCCAAACTTGATTGCTAAGAGCCAAACGCCTATCTAGATACATTTCGACATACTCATTGCATCGCACGCTCTCACCTCACTCACTTCTACCTGCTTCGGAAGACAGGCGATAGGCTAAATCCTCATATACAATAAGCCAGAAGCCAACATCCTTCCTCAATACTTCCCCTTCAAATACTGCAAATATGCCACTGAAAGTCCAACCATCAGTGCTGCTACATACAAACAATACTGCAAGGTTTCCATGGTGTTGTCGTAGATGATGAAGGTGGAAAGTGAGCCAAACATAATTCCAAATTCCAAGGCAATGAACATGGTGCCTGCTCCGCGACCTTTGTTATCTGGGTCACTCAAATCAGCTGTCCAAGCGAAGAGGGAAGGGCTGGAAAGACCAGAAGCGATACCAAACAAAATAGCTGCGATGGCGAAAATCAAATAGTTTTCTGCCAATGCCAATACGATTACAGACCCAAGGAGAATAATCATGGCGAGTAGCAAAATTTCCCTTCTTCCACGTACGTCGGAAATTTTCCCAAAGCCCAAGCGCATGATGATGGTAAATACTACATAGTACATAAAAAACACACCTTTATTCTGTATGCCCAAGTAATCGGATAGGTCTGGAACAAGTACTAAAATAACTCCGGTACAATAGGCTGATAGAAACATAGTTACGGCCACGGGTTTCACCAAAGGATCGAAGATTTCGTTCTTTTTCACCAGAAGATGTTGGCGCTTGAATACGACTTTGTTGCTTAAAGTTTCGTGTACAAACAAGAGCAAAACGCCACTAATGATTGCCGCAAAAGACGAAAGCATAAACATGCCATCTAATCCCAAATTGTTCACTATAGGTGTACTGATGGACTGACCAACTCCCAAACCAATAGACATGAAAGCGCCAAAAATACCCATGCCTTCCCCTCGTCTATCTGTGGGGAGAATGTCTGTGGTCATGGCTGTAGCACCTGTGGGGAAAAAGCCTGTGGAAAATCCATGAAAAAAGCGAAGCAAGAGAAAAACCCAAACCGCTGATACCCAGATGTAGGATAAACTCGCCAATATGCACACGACTAGTCCGACATACATCACGCGTTTTCTGCCAATGGTGTCGGCTAATTTTCCGGAAAAAGGTCGAGCCAATCCGGCGGCAATGGTAAATAGCGCGATGATAAAACCTTTATAATCAGCGCCTCCCAATTTCGTAATGAAAGCATTCAATTCTGGCATAACCAAATTAAAGCTCAACATGAAAAAGAACATGGCAAAACTTAAAACCCAGAAATTCCTTGAAAAACCCTTCATTGCGCTGCAAAAGTAGGGGATTAACAGGGATGAGGGTGGAATGTTTGAAAATAAAATTTTAGAACCAAAATCAATCTATACATCATACTAAATATAATTGAATCGCAGGTTTCTTAGAGCTTGATCCGTAATTGGGAAGATAGAAACGTATCTAAAACCCCCAAAAATTTCCTACATTTGCGCCTCAGAAAAACACAGTTTATGCAAGACCAAACGCCATACATCCCACAAAATAAAATCAGAATTGTTACTGCTGCCTCGCTTTTCGACGGACACGATGCCGCTATCAATATCATGCGTCGAATTATCCAATCTACGGGTTGTGAAGTGATTCATTTGGGCCACGACCGCAGTGTGGATGAAGTGGTGAATTGTGCCATTCAAGAAGATGTGCAAGCCATTGCGATGACGTCGTACCAAGGTGGACATACAGAATATTTGAAATACATGTATGATTTGTTGCAAGAACGCGGAGCAGGTCACATCAAGATTTTTGCTGGTGGCGGTGGAACGATTTTGCCTGAGGAAATTGCTGAATTGCAAGGCTATGGCATTACGCGCATTTATCATCCTGACGATGGAAGAGCGATGGGCCTTCAAGGTATGATCAACGATTTGGTGCAACAATGTGATTTTCCTGTGGGCGATGTGATGCTTGGTCAAGTAGCTGATATTCAGCAAAAATATGTTCCGGCAATTGCTCGATTTATTTCGGGTGCTGAAAATTTTGCAGAAAAATCTGAAAAGATTTTGGCTGAAGTGCGCGCTTTGGCGGCTGGTTCTAAAACGCCCGTACTTGGAATCACAGGAACAGGTGGGGCAGGGAAGTCATCACTTGTAGATGAGTTGGTGCGCCGTTTTTTGATTGATTTTAAAGATAAAACTTTGGCGATTGTTTCTGTTGACCCGTCGAAACGCAAACATGGTGGAGCTCTTTTGGGCGATAGAATCCGCATGAACGCCATCAACAATCCGAGGGTTTATATGCGTTCTTTGGCTACGCGTCAAAGCAATTTGGCTTTGTCGAAACACGTTGCAGAAGCCGTTGATGTTTTGAAAGCCGCGCAATACGATTTGATTATTTTGGAAACATCGGGCATCGGTCAATCGGATACCGAAATCATGGACCATTCTGATGTTTCTTTGTATGTAATGACGCCCGAATTTGGTGCTGCGACACAATTGGAAAAAATCGACATGCTTGATTTTGCCGATGTGGTGGCCATCAATAAATTTGACAAACGCGGTTCTTTAGATGCCTTGCGCGATGTGAAAAAACAATTCGTGCGCAACCACAACATGTGGGATGCCAAAGATGAAGAAATCCCTGTTTATGGCACGATTGCCTCGCAGTTCAACGACCCAGGCATGAACCAACTCTACAAAGTCGTGATGGATGTTTTGGTGAAGAAAACCGTAACAGAATTGCAATCCAATTTTGAGATTACCCGCGAAATGTCGGAGAAGATTTTTGTGATTCCGCCAGCACGCACCCGATATTTATCAGAAATTGCTGAAAACAATAGAGCTTACGACCAGTTTTCGAAAGAACAAGCAGCAGTTGCTCAAAAATTGTTCGGGATATTTAAAACCGTTGAATCGGTTACGGGAACAGCTCCAAAAATGGATGCAGCAGGAATTAGTTTGGATACTGAGCCGAAAACCGACGACCAAAAGGAATTGGTGCGTTTGCTTTTGAAAGAATTCGACCGTGTGAAAAAGGATTTGAATCCACACAATTGGGAAGCGCTTTTGAATTGGGAAGCCAAAAAAGACCAATACCGCGGCGAGTTTTACAAGTTCATGGTGCGCGATAAAGAATTGAAAATCAAAACACATACAGAATCGCTTTCGCATTTGCAGATTCCAAAAATTGCCATGCCGAAATACGAAGCTTGGGGCGATATCTTGCGCTGGATTTTGCAAGAAAACGTGCCTGGCGAATTTCCTTACACTTCTGGATTGTTCCCATTCAAGCGTGAAGGAGAAGACCCAACGCGTATGTTTGCGGGTGAAGGAGGTCCAGAAAGAACCAACCGCCGTTTTCATTACGTGAGTTTGGGCATGCCAGCAAAACGACTTTCTACGGCTTTTGACTCGGTTACGCTTTACGGTAATGACCCAGCCATTCGCCCAGATATTTATGGGAAAATTGGCAATTCAGGTGTTTCTATTTGCTGTCTGGATGATGCCAAAAAATTGTATTCCGGTTTCCATTTGTGCGACCCTAAAACTTCGGTGAGTATGACCATCAACGGTCCGGCACCTATGCTCTTGGGCTTTTTCATGAATGCCGCCATCGACCAAGAATGTGAGATTTACATCAAAGCAAATGGTTTAGAGGCTGAAGTAAACGCTAAAATAGCTGCCATTTATAAAGAAAAAGGAACTGAACGACCAAGTTATCAAGGTCCATTGCCTGAAGGAAACGATGGATTGGGCTTGTTCTTATTGGGCGTTACCGGCGATCAAGTTTTATCCAAAGATGTTTACGAAGAAATTAAAGCGCGTGCTTTGAGTCAAGTGCGTGGCACAGTGCAAGCCGACATTTTGAAAGAAGACCAAGCGCAGAATACCTGTATTTTCTCCACAGAATTTGCTTTGCGTTTGATGGGTGATGTGCAGGAATATTTCATTACGCACAACATCCGCAATTTCTACTCGGTGTCGATTTCGGGATATCACATTTCTGAAGCTGGCGCCAATCCGATTACGCAACTCGCTCTTACACTGTCGAATGGCTTTACTTACGTGGAGTATTACTTGAGCCGTGGTTTGGATATCAATGCTTTTGGACCGAACCTGTCTTTCTTCTTTTCGAATGGCATCGACCCAGAATATGCAGTAATTGGTCGTGTGGCTCGAAGAATTTGGGCGAAGGCTTTGGCAAAGAAATACGGTGCCAATCCACGTGCACAAATGTTGAAATACCACATCCAAACTTCAGGTCGTTCGTTGCATGCGCAGGAAATTGACTTCAACGACATCCGCACCACTTTGCAAGCACTATACGCCATTTACGACAACTGTAACTCGTTGCATACCAACGCCTACGACGAAGCCATCACCACACCAACGGAAGAATCTGTGCGCAGAGCCATGGCTATTCAGTTGATTATCAACCGCGAATTGGGTCTGGCGAAAAACGAAAATCCGCTGCAAGGGTCGTTTATCATTGAAGAATTGACCGACTTGGTAGAAGAAGCCGTTTTGCTCGAATTCGACCGCATCACTGAGCGCGGTGGCGTTTTGGGCGCTATGGAAACCATGTACCAACGCTCCAAAATCCAAGAAGAATCTTTGTACTATGAAACCTTAAAACACACAGGTGAATTCCCAATCATTGGCGTGAATACCTTCCTCAGCTCCAAGGGTTCACCAACGGTTTTACCAAAAGAAGTGATCCGCGCCACAGAAGAAGAAAAGCAATACCAAATCGAAATGCTCGACCTCTTGCATCAAAAAAACGCACATTTAATCGCGGATGAATTGAACAAGCTGCAAGAAACCGCCATCAACAACCGCAACATGTTTACGGAACTGATGGAAGCCACAAAAGTTTGTTCTTTGGGGCAGATTACCGATGCGCTGTTTGAGGTAGGTGGGAAATATAGAAGAAATATGTAGGGGGGGGCAATAGCTAAATTTGAATTTTTCAACCCCAATAGAACAATTTTAACGGTTGGTGTTGAATCATCCTATAAAAACCCATTTATTAGAATTCATAATTTTATTACACATCATGAAAATCCTGAATTTCTTTTTGATATGGGAGATATGAGCGAAATGGAAAATGACTATTTGTGATAAATATAAGTAAACTCTGAATGAGAAGCGCTTTGATTTTCATGACTGCAGCATAAATTTTATGCCAAGATAAAGCGCAAATCGATTTGAACGCAAACAACGAGCAAATCCGATTAGTCACTATCTTTACCGCTCATAAAAAGACCGCTTCAAGTATCAGACATGAAATACAATCTAAGTGAGATTACCGATTTAATCAAAGACCGCCGCACCATTTATCCCGAACAGTTTAGCGAGCGAAAAGTGCAGCGTGATCAAATTGAGCATATTTTAAACAACGCCATTTGGGCACCCACGCACGGCAACACACAACCTTGGCGTTTTCAGGTGTTTACAGAGAAAAGTCGTGAAAGCCTATCTAATTTTTTGTCCAATTGGTATGTCAACAACACGCCCGAGGATAAATTCAACCCAAAAAAATTTCAAAAATTACAAACCAGACCGCTGCTTTCATCCGTTGTGATTGCTATTGTGATGCACAAAGATCCAGAGTCGAATATTATGGAATTGGAGGAAATCGAAGCTGTGGCTTGTGCTGTTCAAAACATGCATTTGACTTGCACCGCTTATGGTTTGGGTGGATTTTGGTCAACACCGAAAGCTGTTTATACTCCAGAAATGAATCAATTCCTCGGAATCGGTGAAAACGACAAATGTTTGGGCTTATTTTACATTGGTTATCCAGCAATTGAATGGCCAAAAGCGCATAGAAAACCTATAGAATACGTGACCACATGGAGGCAGGATTAGAGCATTTTGATATGGGTTTGGTGAATTATCGCCAGCATCCAACCAACGTGAATTACATCGTTTATCGGTTTAAAGACATCAATCGCGCCAATACTTTTGAGGAAAAATTATCGCAAGCCAATATTTGGTACGAGCGCTCTGACCCTGAAGAAGACGAAAAGGTTTTGTATATGTTTGCGGTGGAGAAAAAATTCTTCAATAAAACTCAAAAATTGAACTTCGAAACAGAAGCCAAACACAAGAAATTCTTGATTCAAAATGGTTATTTACGCAGCTTTTTTGTGCTTTTCTTTTCAGGGATTATTGTTCTGGCCTCAGTAGGATATTGCAAGAGTCGCAAGATTTTGGAAAAGGAAACGCAAAGAATTGGAATGCAAGAAAATAATTTTTCTCTTCGTCCAACTTTGTATGTTGGAAAATCGTTCTTGAGATAAACAAACATATGCACACAAAATCAGCCTTTTCTTTTCTCATGTTGCTTTGTTTCTTGTGCATAGGGTCTAATTTTGTTGCATATGGGCAAACCTTGGAGCAAGTGAAAAGAGATCAGCGCAGGAAAAAAAAGGAGCCCAAACCGTATCCTGATTTTTTTGGCGTTCAGTATCGCCCAATTATTCCAATAAATGCTTTTGGAGCAGGTCCCTTGGCTATGGGAGATACTTTAGGGGTTCACAATTCTATCGTTTCGCCCGAATTTGGTTTTTCAGCTGGTGGCGTGATTCGCATCGGTTTCTCTGAGCGCTTTGCCGTTGAAACGGGTATCAATATGGTTCGAAGAAATTACCGAACCGATTATTTTGTGCCAGATTCCAATTTGACAGCCCAAACCACGATTCGCAATATTTCTTACGACATTCCTGTTAATTTATTGGTTTATGTTAAGGTAAACAAGTGGCTGTATATCAATGCTTCATTTGGAAATTCTTTTGTTTTTTTTCCTTCTAATACC
>JBIIJN010000078.1:0-11211 GCA_044233745.1 Crocinitomicaceae bacterium | reverse complement strand
TTGTTCTTCTTGGATGAGATTCATTACATGAGTTGGTGCTCCGTCTTCGAAGATATTCAGGTTTTTATGGAGTTGAAGCTGTGGGTCTAGCACAAAACGAATGGGCGAAGGAGCATCTATATGTCTCACATTCAAGCTAGGATTGTCTTGCTCAACAGTACGTCTTCCGACCAAAATGGCGTGCTCTTCACTGCGTTGTTGGTGCACCAAGCGATGCGATAAAGTTCCCGTGATTTTTGTTCTGTTTCCAATTTCTTGATTCAAGGGAGCAACAAATCCATCTTGAGATTCGGCCCATTTTAAGGTGATATAAGGTCTTTTCTTTTGGTGGAATGTAAAAAAGCGTTTGTTTAGAGCATCGCATTCATTTTTCAAAACGCCTATTTCTACTTCGATTCCTGCGTTTTTTAGGCGTTCAACTCCGGCGCCATTGACCAATGCAAAGGGATCAACCGAGCCAATAACCACCCGTTTGAATTGATGTTTAACCAATAAATCTGCACAAGGTGGTGTCTTCCCATAGTGCGCACAAGGTTCTAAAGTGACGTAAATTGTGCAGTCTTTTAGTATGGAATTATCTGAGACTTGGCTCACGGCATTCACCTCGGCGTGGGCTTCACCATATTTTTGATGAAAGCCAGCGGCAATGATTTCCTCGTTTAAAACAATTACAGCGCCTACAAATGGATTCGGGAAAACAGAGGCATCTGCAAGTTGAGCCAATTCTATGGCACGCGACATGAAAAGTTCATCGGAAGTCATGCTGCGAAAATAGTTTAAAAATACCGCATAGCCCTCACCAAACCGCTCGATTTCTTTGGAACCATGGTGTTAACGATAAGATTTTGGGAACGAATTCGGGCTTGCCACGCACGTCGGTGATTTGATGTTGTTTCTTTGCGTTTTGTTTTATCCAATTTAAAGGAAATAAACACTTCCGATGAAGTCCAATACGATTTGTTCGGATTGATACCAAACATGGCGTTGCTGTTGTAATTTTCTGTATACAACGCATCGAGTTCGCCTTTGCTTGGCAGAAACCAATCGCTGTAGCCATCTGAAGAATATTGATGACACAAGATGGCGGCGCTTGGGTAAATAATCCGTAAATTGGTGCTGTTTGGCGCATACTGTGATGCTACATTGCCGCCTTGTTGTTTGCGAATTTTATCTGAATTTATTTTACCTTGTCCCAGAGCAATAGAAGTGCTATCGGCTATTGGAATACCATATTGACCCCAATAAGCATAGCCCAAATCTTCTTTGGAGATGATCAATCCATGTTGTTCACCAGTAATATACAGCAGCGAATCTTTTGGTTTGTAGAGGTAACAAATAATGCCGCCTTGAAAATAATCACCGATTTTCAATTCGCGGAGGGTATTTACCTGAAATGCGTTAAAATAGGTACTCGTGCCGCTTTTGTCTAATTCAAAAAAGCTGAAATAATATAGTGTTTCTGGATTCAGGTTTTTTACGCGAAACTCAAAACTGTTTGAATTAGCATTGAAAATCGTGAAGGCATCGAAAATACTTGGATTGGGATTTTCGCTCCAACAAATGCCATAGGCCAAATCTGAATTATTATTTTCATTACAAATGGACAGCAATACGCTCGTGTGAAAAACTGTTGGATCGGCGCATAAGGCAAGTGGTTTCGACGTGTTCAAAACCTGGGTTTGAAACTGGAAGAAGATGCTTAGAATAATTGCCGTCATGCGCTTGAATTAGCAATAATTGTGCCTGATGCATAAAAAAAACGCTCGACAAATGCCGAGCGTTTTATGAATATTCTTTTATACTATTGGTTTTGTTGTCCGCCTTGTTGACCGCCGCCTTGCTGACCACCACCTTGTTGACCACCACCTTGTTGACCGCCGCCTTGTTGATCGCCGCCTTCTTGCTGATCTACTTGTTCAGTTTCATTTTGTTGTGGTCTGTTTGGATTTTCAACCAAAATAACTGCAACCAAAGCCAATGCACCCAGTGTGCCAGCCAAAGTCCATGTTGCTTTTTCGATAAAATCACTTGCTCTTTTCACTCCACCCAATTGACCTGGTGCACCAAAACTAGAAGAGATTCCTCCACCTTTAGGGTTTTGAACCAATACTACAAAGATTAGCGCAATGCTCACGATAATTGATAAGATGCCGATGAAAGTTAACATATTATGATATTAAATGATTTTTAATTTTTTCAATTTGGGTTGCAAAGTAACTACTTTTATTTGGAATAAGTGCAATTAATTTCTCATAAATTGCAATGGCTTTTGGATAATTGCCTTGGAGCTCATAAATTTTGGCTAAAGTTTCGCTAATGGGTATGCCATCTTCGCTCAAACTTTCTTTGGCGCTCTTGGTTGGCGAGAAAAATTCTGTTTTGGGTTTTGAAATCCGCGGCTCGTTTTCAATGAATTTATCCAACAAAGCGTTCACTTTTTCTTTAGAATCTGTCGTGTTTTCTATTTGTTCTTGTTCAATCGCTTCAGGGCCTACAACATCATCTACTGCCGCTTCGATTTGCTTATGTGGACGCATGTCCAGCCAGTCGTAGAATGAACGCTCTTGCGAGTCTCCAGGTAGCAAGTGTTCAGCTTGATAGGCGTCTTCGGCTTGGTCGAGTTCAAAAGACTGAATTTCCGATTCTCCATCCGCTTTTTCACCCACTTGCTCTCTTTCTACTTCTTCATCTGGCTCAGTCTCTCCCGCGCTCTGTTGATCGGTAAACCCTTCAAAAACAATATGGTTGTCTACAAATTCATCTGCTTGAGGTAATTCATTTGCACTTGTGATAATTTCTGGTTCCTCCTTTGTGCTCGGTATCCTTTCTTCTTCTGAAAACTCAATATTACTGCTTACAGGTTCAATTAAATTTTCTTCTTGCGCCACTCGGTCCACATCACTTGTATCAACTAGTTCTGTATCTGTCGTTTGCTCAATCTTACTGGTCAATGGCGCTTCAATAGGCGCAGGGTCGTATACCGATTCAACAAGGTTGTCTTCAGCAACTTCCTGTATTTCAGTGGTTTCATTTTGTGTCGAAACATCGTGAATCAAATGGAACAAAACTTGTCTGTCCGGAATTTTAATGGCAAATGCTCTGAGTTTTTCTTCGAAGTCAACCGATTTACTGTTGCTCAAAGCTTTCAAATAGAGCAGGTGTAAAATGCCCGAATACGGATGGTTTTGGCACAAGGCATGCAAATCATTGACCTGTGAATGCTCCAAAATTTGCGGGTTTTTTATGGCTGCTCCAATTTCTGCTGTGTTCATTACCAATCTGATTGAAGTTTGTTTAAAATATCCTGAAGCAATTGTTCGTTGAGGTTTTCGAGTAATTGATTTTCCAATGAATTGTAGTCGCTATCACTATTGAAATCTACAAAACGCACCACGTTGAAATTCATGGATTTATCGGGTTTCAAAAGATTTTCAATGCTTACTTGCATGCCAACTGTAAGCCGTGTTTGTGCCGCCTGATTATCGGTTTGAATAGAGACAGGCATCAAGTCGAATCTGTTGATTTCACCGCTGAAAATCAAGTGTTTATCAGCATTTTCAGTTGGGACCAATTTTAATTTTGTGTTGCGCACCATACCATCTTTCAAGAATTCGGTGAACTGCACGGGATAATTCATCGGGACGTTTGGAGCGATTTGTTCAAAATTTTCAATGCTAAAGAACTTCAAATCAGGATCCATGGAAGCGTCTTTGAAACCTATGCTTGTAGGAAAACATCCCTGAATGAGCAAGGTAAAAAGCAAGGCTAACGGTATTTGAACTAGGTACTTCATTAATTTGATGGTCTAAATATAAGCAAGTTTATGGATGTATTTAGTCTAAACCATATTCCTTGATTTTTCTATACAAGGTGCGCTCGGATATGCCCAATTCAGGGGCAGCATATTTTCGTTTGCCTTTGTGTTTATCTAAAGCCTTGATAATGAGTTCTTTTTCTTGATTTTCAAGCGATAGTGATTCCTCAGGTTCGACAAAATCTTCAACCTCGTCGTAGTGTTCTTCATCAAAGAGAATGGGGCTAACGGTATTGCTTTGTGTAGGAATTCGGGTTTCCAAAAGTCGATTTTCATTGGGCACTGCTACTTCACGCATCATTCTGTTGAGCACTTCTGCTTGTTCGGCATTCAGTTGCGAGCCACCGGGATGCGTTGCCAAATCCAAAACGAGTTTTTTCAGCTCTGTTAAGTCGCGTTTCATATCGAAAAGCACCTTATACATCAATTCGCGTTCAGAAATCACGTCATCAGATGGTCCACCCAAAAACGGTAAGGATTCCGATACTTTCGGCAAGTAAAAATCCAAGGTTTGTGCATCAATTTCGCGGTTGTGTTCAATAACCGATATTTGTTCGACAACATTTTTAAGTTGACGGATATTGCCCGGCCAAGGGTTTTTAGTGAGCATTTGCACCGCATCATTACTCAATCGAATAGTGGGCATGCGGTATTTTTCTCCGAAGTCGTTGGCAAATTTTCTAAAAAGCAAATGGACGTCTTCTGCACGTTCTCTTAGGGGCGGCAGATGAATAGGCACTGTGCTTAGACGATACAACAAATCTTCTCTAAATTTTCCTTTTCTCACGGCTTGCATCATGTTTTCGTTGGTAGCTGCCACCACGCGAACATTTGTTTTTTGTGTTTTAGAGGCACCAACCCGCATAAATTCACCTGTTTCTAAAACACGCAACAGACGCACTTGGGTTTGCATGGGCAATTCGGCTACTTCATCCAGAAAAATTGTACCATTATTGGCTACTTCGAAATAGCCTTTGCGCTCGTTGTTGGCACCTGTAAACGAACCTTTTTCATGTCCAAACAATTCAGAATCAATAGTTCCTTCTGGAATTGCACCACAGTTCACAGCAATATATTCTCCATGTTTGCGCGAACTCAGATGGTGAATGATTTGAGGTATAATTTCTTTACCCGTTCCACTTTCTCCAGTAACCAAAACAGAAATATCTGTTGGAGCCACTTGCACAGCTACTTCCAATGCTCGATTCAATGCTGGATTATTGCCCAGAATACCAAAGCGCTGTTTTACTTGATTAAGTTCCATAACTTACAGATTTTCAACTACTTCACCTAAAAGAGTTGCGGCTGTGCACTCTGAAACTTGAACAAACACATAGTCACCTTTCTTGTGATTGCCTTTGGGGAAAATAATAACGGCATTTTGCGAATTGCGTCCGTACAAATGTTCTTCAGAGCGTTTCGAGGTGCCTTCAACCAAAACTTCATATGTTTTTCCAACAGTAGCTTGATTTCTAAGGAGCGAATGAGCCTGTTGTTTGTCTATGATTTCAGTCAATCGCGCTGATTTCACAGCCTCTGGAACGTCGTCTTCATATTTGCGTTCGGCTAATGTTTTCGGACGTTCGGAATATTTAAACATATAGGCGTATTCATACTGCACATAGTCCATTAAGGTCAATGTTTCCTGATGTTCGGCATCTGTTTCGCCACAAAATCCTGAGATGATGTCTGTTGAAATGGCACAATTGGGCATGTATTTACGAATCGCGTCTATACGGCCGATATACCATTCGCGAGAATAACCACGATTCATGCGCTCCAAAACAGCTGTATTTCCCGACTGCACAGGCAAATGGATATATTCACAAATATTGTTGTATTTGGCCATAGTTTCCAATACATCGTCGGTCATGTCTTTTGGATGCGATGTTGAGAAACGAATGCGCAACAGGGGATTCACCAAGGCTACTTGTTCCAACAACTGCGCAAAATTCACTGTAGGTTCTTCTGGGTTTTCAATTTCCCCTTTTTTGGAGATGTTCCAACGGTATGAATCCACGTTTTGCCCCAATAGTGTGACTTCTCGGTAGCCCAAATCAAACAAATCTTGGGCTTCTTTCACAATGCTTTTTGGATCGCGGCTTCTTTCTCTACCACGTGTAAATGGCACAACGCAAAACGAACACATATTGTCGCAGCCGCGCATAATGCTGATGAACGCTGTAATACCATTTTTATCCAAACGTACTGGGCTAATATCGGCATAGGTTTCCTCGCGAGACAATAAAACGTTGACCGCTTTTTGACCGCCTTCTACTTCGCCGATGAGGTTGGGTAAATCGCGGTATGCATCAGGTCCAGCGACCAAATCCACCAATTTTTCTTGTTCCAGAAGCTGTGTTTTCAAACGCTCTGCCATGCAACCCAAGATGCCAACCACGAGTCCTGGATTTTTCTCTTTTCGGTGCTTGAATTCCGTCAAACGGTTGCGCACACGTTGTTCAGCATTTTCACGAATGGAGCAAGTGTTGAGCAAAATCAAATCTGCTTCTGCTTCGTTTCGTGTGGTCGTATAGCCTTGTCTTGTTAGTATAGATGCTACAATCTCGCTATCTGAAAAATTCATTTGACAGCCGTAGCTTTCTAGGTATAATTTTTTGCCATTGGCTTGAATGGGGGCATCCATTTCCATGGCTTCACCTTGTTTTTCTTCCAGAATGACTTTGTTTGTTGTTTCTTCGAACATTTTGCTTGTAAAATAGGGTGCAAAGTTACAAAAAATATTAGGGTGACAGAATGTCAGGGTTGGGAAATTAATTTGGCTTCAATTACCTCTATTGCGTTCAAACAAGATAAATCTATAAAGTTGTTTTTAACCAATTAATTTGAAGCCTGTTACTTTGTCTAATTTTGTGTCGTGTCCTATCCCCCCAAACTACCTTGAATCACAAGCCTCGTTCTTCTCAATTTCTGTAAATCTCTATCCACATACGGCAACCCATTTTCATCCAACATCGGTAAGTGTCTGTTGCGCATCGGGTTGCTTTTCAGGAAATAAGGGAAATCGTGGATGAGTTTATTTTGAAAGAAATGGCGGATGTGTTCGTTGTCGATACCTAGTTCAATGGAAATTGGTGAGAAATCAAAACCACGCAAATAGCTCACAGATAAAATCCCATGACTGTAGGTTCCATATAAACTTTGGATTAGGTCTTTGTATCCCCGAGAAGATGGATAGGTACTGTTTTCAATGACTTGAGCGCCGCGTGTTTCGCCAGTCCACATGCGCATGTTGAGCGCAATTTGCTGAACTGAATCCATATACATCAATTGCAATGTGCCTGTTCGGAATCGGTCTCTGCCTTGTCCTGCAAATAAATCGTTTTCAAAATAAATGAATGCGCGGTCAATTTGCAAAAGCCATGCACCAGAGCGTTGCGATGTTTTGCGCGTATCCCAAAACCAATAATAAGCATAGCCCAAACTGTTTCGCTTGTCCGTAAATTGAAGAATTGGATTCATAAATTGGCGATTCACGTATCGATTTTTCCCCCAGCTCAAATTGCCTGAAAAGTGAAGACGATTTTCGAGGAATAAGCCTTTGGGTCCAAGGCCAGAGGTGTAAAATTTTGATTGCCAACCTGTGGCGACTTGAAAATGATTGTGGGCATAGAAAAAATTGGTCTGCATGCCAATAGCGTTTATCGGCGCACCCAATTGCAAGGTAAGTTGGGCCTGAAATCCAAAGCCATTTTGAGCAATACCGATTTGCTGTGTGAGCAACAAGACTAGAAATAAAAACCAACGAATCATGTGGCGTTCAATTCAAATATGAAGCCATTATTGAACTTCGTAGGCACCAATGTCTGGTCCAGTGCGTGGCGTGCCTTTGATGTCGGCATTGGTGGATGTTCCTGAATTGCCGCTGTTGTTGAGCGCTGAGGGCAAAATGAAATTTAAGTTGTTGCCAGAAGCATTTTCAAAATTCGGGTTTTGGTTCCAAATACAATTGAAATAGGATGAGCCTGTTTGCACTTCCGTGTTTCGTATAAGACAATGGTCGAACAATAGGTTTACCGTGCCTAATAAATCTAATCCAAATTCATCGTTTTGCGAGCCCCATATAACGCAATTGTAGAAATTCGCTTCGCCGATGGGCCTGACGTAGGTGATGCCGTCGGTGGTGAAATTATCCTTAATTACAAAGAGGGGGGTACTTCTCACTTGCGAACCGATATTGGCAAATGTGCAGTTTGTAAAATTGTAAGCACCACCGGCATAGAGAAAAGCTGACGCCACGCCGCAGTTATTGACCACACAGTTTTCTAATTTTAATCGAGCGCCCGCTACAGGATAGATTCCAAAGAAACTGATGTTGTAAAACTCTGAATTTCGCGCTGAAACGGTGTAATCGGTTTCGGTTCCTGTGGAGTCAATTTGCAAACCAATAAGTGAGTTTTTTAGTTGTAAGTATTCAATATTAGACGCATTGGCTTCGATGAATCTGAGTCCATACCATTGTCCATGTACGTCGTTGTAAAAAGACTCCAATCGGTCACCGCGAAAAACGACTTCATTATCCAGTTCACCTTCTATATTGAGCGCGCCTTTAAACACGATAAACCTGGCGTTTTTGTGAAAAAAAACGGTAGTACCAGCTTGTATTGTCAGTGTTTTGTCTTCATCAACAGCTGTATAATCATAGACCAAATGTGGCTTGTCATTTGGCCAAACACCTTCTGAAACATCGCGGTAGTGGTAGTAAATGTCTTGACCCCAAACTGCAAGAATGAGGTATTTTTCTGTATCACCTGAACGAAAGCGGATGGAGTCGGTAACAACCATTGGCAAATTGGCGCCATTCACATTAAGAGTCACATCTACAAAGCCAAAGAGACTATCTTTAGGATAAATTTCTATGTTTTCGTGTACCACGCCAGACAAGCCGTCGAAGTTGAATCTGAAAGGAGAGTTTTCGCCGCCCATCAAGCGAATTTCATCGAATTTGAGGATGAAATTCTCGTTGTTATACACTTTGAAATTGCGCGTTGTGGATCCTATGGTTGTGAAAACGGTGTCAAATACTATAGTGTCTCTTGAGAATTCGAATTGCGTTCCGGTGAGTACCTGATTTTTTTTACACGAGAAGGGTAGTATGCCCAAAAGGACAAAAGCGGATAAATAGAATATTGTTTTCAAATTATGCATAGTGCAAAATTAGTCAAAGAAACGGAAATGTGGATGCGATATTGTGAGAGGAGATGTAATAAAATCAATTGCCCACGACTGGATTATGTTCATGAACCAAAAATGTTTAATCTCTTACAAGCCAAAAACCTCGCTTGCTGCGCGGCGCTGTTTTTTTTTTGTTTTTCGCCATTTCATCGAACATGGGGTTCGTGAAATGTCTCTAAACAAAAAAACCGCAACTCTATGGAGTTGCGGTTTTTTTCTTGTGCCCACGACTGGATTCGAACCAGCACACCTAATGGCACCACCCCCTCAAGATGGCATGTCTACCAATTTCACCACGTGGGCATTCGGGGCGCAAAAATAATGTTTTGTTGCTAATGCGGCCCCCTTTTTTTAATTATTGTGCCGGCTTTGGCGATAAGAAGGTTTCTGTTTGCGTTCCAGAACCCTTAAGTTGTTCTTTTTTAGGCTGGTCTCCTGTCATTGATTCCAAAACATTGGCGCGAATGGTTAATGTCGTGATTTTAGGGTTAGTATTCGATGTCACAGTGATCGTTTTTGAAGTAACGCCTTGTCCTGGTTTAGGAGAAAAAGTTACCACAATTTCGTCAGATTTGCCTGGTTGAATTGGACCGTCTGGCTTGTCTGGAACAGTACATCCGCACGACGCTTTTGCATCTTCAATCAGCAGTGGACTTTGTCCGGTGTTTTTAACTATAAATTTGAAAGTGTAATCCTCTCCTACCACAACGTTCCCGAAATCATGCTCCATTTTGTTGAAGGATAGTGTAGTCGTTCGAATTTCTGATTCAACAAAATCTTCAGTGCCTTCTTGAGCCAAACGACTTGAAATTTCTCCGGAGTCATTTCCGGATTGACAAGCAGCTAGTACTGCGATTGCAAATAGATAAGCCAATTTTTTCATGTATTGTTAATTTGTTTATTTAGATTTTGAAATGCAAAATAACTTCTTTTTTGCGATAAGGATGTCAAATGATTCAATAATTTATTTCAAAAATCAAGGTTTCGCCAAATTGTATTTGTTGTATTCTTTGGATTGTAACAATTGAACCGCACGTTTCAGTGGTGCATTGTATTCATTTGAAACTTGATACGACTCAGCCAAACCAAACAAATTGGAAGCAAAAGCTGCCTTCAAGCGATATGCAATCAAGTCGCGACAAAAAGCATACTCTTCTTGCGTAAATTCGAGATCTAGGTTTTCCTTTTTCAGGTAGGCCAAGAATTCTTGCTCCATTTTATCACTGAAATGTTGATAGAATTTCTCATTAAATAAAGAGAATGACGTGAATAGCGACTTATAATAATCTCTATTATTAGTCACCATATCCACAGAGAAGTTGTTGAAATACCCATTTCTTACCAAAACTCTAAACAGTTCATTTATGCCCGTAGTATCAATGGCTACAAATACATCTGGCATGATACCTCCGCCACCGTAAACTGTTCGTTTTTTGAGCAAGGTTTGATACTTCAAGGAATCGGGAAAATCTATGCTATCTTGGGAATAGACTTCACCGCTGAGGTAACGATTCAATCTTTCTTCTCGATAGGCATCACCATTGCCTTCCTCATAAGGTTTTTGAATAAATCTGCCCGATGGGGTAAAATATCGAGCAATGGTCAAACGCATTTCTGAGCCATCTGATAGTGGAATTGGTTGCTGAACGAGTCCTTTTCCGAAAGAACGTCTGCCAACAATTAAACCACGATCCCAATCTTGAATGGCACCCGCCAAAATTTCACTTGCCGAAGCTGAATTTTCATTCACCAAAATCACCAAACGACCTTTTTCAAACGTTCCTTTATTCTCGGCGCGAAATTCTTTACGGGGTCTCTTTCTACCTTCAGAGTAAACAATCAACTTATTCTCGTCAAGAAATTCATCAGCAATATAGGCGCAGATATCCAACAAGCCCCCACCATTGTCTTGCAAGTCAACAATTAAGTCTTCCATGCCTTGTTCTTTCAATTTGGCGATGGCTTCTTTTATTTCATCAAGTGAATTTTTTGAGAAACGAATGAGTTTGAGATAGCCGATTTTTTTGTCGATCATGTAATAAGAAACCACAGAATGCTCAATGATTTTATCGCGAACTACAGTGAAATTAAGCAGTTCTTGATTGTTTTTTCTTCTTATGGTGAGTTGTACTTTTGAGCCTTTATCGCCCAACAAGCGGCTTCGCACATCCGAATTTTTGATGCCGATTCCAGCAATTGTT
>JBIIJN010000152.1:0-2796 GCA_044233745.1 Crocinitomicaceae bacterium | reverse complement strand
ACGGAAAGAATATTGGTTTCATTGAAATCTTCCAAACTATACACAGGTTTGTTGTTTTTTCTTCCGGCTTGGTAGATGAACATATCCAAAAAGGTATCTTCTTCAAAATCGGCCATGCGTTTGTTTTCGCGGTAGAGCAACCAGTTCATGAGAAAATTATCGCTCGAAATGGCAGCGCCTAAATCTGTGTTTTTGGGCAGCAAAATTTGAAAAGCACTTTTATAGAAATCCCCAGAAATGCGCCCTGAAATGTAATAATCGCCCAAAAATTGGTCAGCATAACGCGAATTGTTGATTTCACTGAGCCAAATAATCGGATTCGACTCCAAAGCCATGGCATCTACCCCATTCAATGCGGCATAAAACTCTTCTCCCAAATGATAGGCAATGCGACCGCTGACGTGCATGGTGCCATAGATGTAGGATTTTTTCTGTAAGCCATTTCCACTGATTTCCCACAACAAACTTGGGTATTTGGGAGCCGACCACAAGGAGAAGGTAGTTATGCAAAACGCTAGAGCGAACAGGAAAGAATTTCGATTCATCATGTGTGTATAAATATTTTAAGGCGCTAAAGTTACGATAAACTCGATTTCTGAGCCTTGAATTTGTTCGGGATTATTACCCCCGGACATCAAATCACCTTAGACAAGTTTGAAAACGGGTGCAATCAAAAATATTTTTAGTTTTGTTCGATTCTTACAATAACGATGCACAAAACGCCTCATACTATTTATAAGTTCCTTGGCCGCCCGGTCTTGCTGCTGTGTGCGGTCTTTTTTATGGGGAGCAACCATGCGCAGCAATACAACATCGACAGTTTGCTCCAAGAATTCAAATACAGCGATGGCGTTGATTTGCGCACCTACGATCAATTGTTTATTGCGCTCTACCCAGAATATATGGAAGAACTGGTTTTGGTGGCCGAAGATTTACTCACCCAATCGGTTCAAACACAAAACATGAACGGTATGCACCGCGCCGCCGATGCCTTTGGCGTTTATTTTATTCAAAAAGGTTACTTCAATCAAGCCTTCAAAATCCTCTACCGGTCCATGCGCTACTATGAACGCACCGATAACCAAGCGTATTTGATGAAGGCTTATCATTATTTAGGAACATTGTTTTTGAGTTGGGGGAATATTGAGGAATCTATCTATTGGTTTGAAAAATGTAGAGAAATTGCCAAAGAAAATCCAGACAAAATGCATTTGCATACTGTTCAGAATAATCTAGCCTTGGCTTACATGAAAATCCCTGATAACAAACAAGCCTTACATTATTTGAACGCTAATGAGAAAGATTCACTAATTCTATCTGCAGAAATTAAAATAATAATGCTAAACCTGAAGGGCAATTATTGGTTAGCACTTGATAATATTGAGCTCGCTAAAGGGTTTTACAAAAAATCGAAAGACGCTTCTTTATTGCAAAACAAAGGACGACACATCAGCACGGCATACATGAATTTGGCAGTGGTAGAGTTTTCCAGTGATATAGATTTGGCTAAGACTTATTTCGACTCAAGCGTGTATTACGCAAAACAATCGGGATTGAAAGAGAAAATATCCATCGCCTATTTTAATCTCGCGGCATGGCATGCAGAAACCCAAAACATTGATTCATCTATTTATTATTTTTCTCAATCCTTTTCTTACGCCAACGAAATAAACAACTATGAGAATATGGTTGATGCACTTGATGAAATGTCAGGTCTTTATCGTGAATTGAATAAATGGATTAGCGTGGATTCAATTAACGGAATACTCCGAGAAGTAAAAACACAACAATATTCCGAATTGTTGAACATGGAATCGGACTACGATTTATTGGAAAACGCATTTGCACAAAACACACCGTTTCTCGAAGTTCAAGCGCAAACTGTATCGGACAAGGCGCTATTTCGCACAACGCTGATTATTTCGCTACTTGTTTTGTTGCTTGTTCAGTTCCTTGTAATCTTGTATTTGTCCTATCGTTTCGCGCGTAAACACTAGGATTCGCCCGTTTTAGCCCGTGTTTATCAACATTTGGCTCTAGTTTTCAACAAAACCCTTGATTTTATTGGGAAGTGTTTGTTTGAGAAGGTCTAAGGACTATATTTGCCCACGAATTTTATTTATAAACTTTAAAAATTATAATGTTATGAACAAAACAGAATTGATTGATGCAGTAGCGGCCAGCTCAGGTTTGACTAAGGCAGATGCTAAAAAAGCAGTTGATGGATTTCAATCTGCAGTGGAAGGCGCTTTGAAAGGTGGCGACCGCGTTTCTCTTATTGGATTTGGTTCTTGGTCAGTATCTAAGCGTGCAGCTAGAACAGGTCGTAACCCAAAAACAGGTGCTGAAATCAAAATTGCAGCTAAAAATGTAGTACGCTTCAAGGCTGGTGCAGATTTAAGCGGACAGATGTAATTTAGTCATCAACCAACCTCGAAGAAGTTTAACTATTTAAATACAACAAACTATGAACAAATCAGAACTAATTTCAGCTATTGCTGCAAGCGCAGGCTTGACAAATGCTGATGCAAAAAGAGCTTTGGATGGCATTACAGGTGCTGTTTCAGGATCTTTGAAAAAAGGTGATAGCGTAGCGCTTATCGGTTTCGGAACATTTTCTGTAAACAGCAAGCCAGCACGCACGGGCCGCAACCCACAAACGGGTAAAGAAATCAAAATTGCTGCTAAGAAAGTTCCTACTTTCAAAGCTGGTGCAGGTTTGAAAGGTTCAGTGAACTAATCAACACACACAAAATTTGGAAGCCGTTCTTGTTTGACAAGAGCGGCTTTTTTTTT
>JBIIJN010000151.1:0-2820 GCA_044233745.1 Crocinitomicaceae bacterium | reverse complement strand
ACACCAAAAAGAATAGAGGTGAAACCAACAATAAAGCCCAGAAAAACAGCAAAATACAAGGCAAAAGACAATGCCTCATTGGCGAGAATCATTCTGATTTTACGAAACACATTTCCCTGGAAAATAAATTTGAGTGTGAACCAAACAAAGATGAGACTCTCAAGTGCATTGGCAAATAAAATGGGTGAACGTGCCTCTAGAATAAAAGGCCTATAAAAAGAAGTAATAACAGAAATTGGAAAAACTTTGAGCAGACCAACCACGGTGAATTCTACTTCGCCTAAGTCGTAGCGCTGGCCCGTGTAGGTTTCGTTTTTAATAAAGTCATTTTGCACCACTTCTGCTTCCTCCATAAATGAACTTTCATTAAAGGCTTCAACGGCATTAGAACTTGCAAAAACAAAAATAAGCGTCACAAAACCCGTGATAATGGCCAAAAAATAAGCAATTCGAAATATGAAATTGTCTTTGAATTTTTTTTGGTAGCCGGCGAGCATACCCAATGCCACTGAAACGATTACAAGGTAGAAAATAAAACTTCTCAAATGATATATTATGAATCCCGAAATAATCATAACAATGATGGTCCATAGGGTGAGTTTTTTCCAACCATTAAAAATTGAAAAAATATTCGTGATGAGGTATAAAATGGCTGCATAAATTAGGGCGTCTTTCGTAATTCCTGAACACCAAATTCCTACACTTGGAATAAAAAGTGTAGCAATAGCAGCATTCCTTGTGCTCATCACCTTGTAATTGTTGATGAGCGTAAACAAACGCCAAGAAGCCATGGTGGTTAAGTACGTGAAAAACAATGTGGTAGCCAAATAACTGCGAAGGGTAAGAAACGACACCAAACTCACCACTTTGCATACAAACCAACTTTCGTAACCTCTGAAAATATAGTTGGGTGGATTGCCAACATTTTGAAAAACAATCAAATCATCGTAAGAATTGGCTTCGAAATAGGTGAGATTATTGAAAAATGCACTCGGATTGTCGAAGAAGATCATATTGAGCTTAACGCCTCCCTGCCAATATGCCGTATTGTCGCCGCCTTTGTAGTACACGATATACATCAAAACGAAAATGAACGACATGCCCAGCTTTAATGCTACCATCCGATTGAAGTATTTTCTTGCTTCTAAATCAGTGGTTTTTGAGCGTTTATAAGCCAGCAACATGAGGATAATGATAAGATACATGAAGCCGATGCCCAAGTCAACAAAACCAAAAATCTCTTTAAAATCGCCAATCATTGTATCAATCTGTATGCAGTTTCTTAGTAGAAACAGTGAAGAAAATCAGAACCAAGCCCAAGAAAGCCAAAATCGTTTTGTGGATCCAAGTCACACTTGCAAATATATCACCTATTACAGATGTGGAACATAAAATAATAAGAGCAATAACAGCCACGAACACGAGAAGGTCTTTTGTTTGAAGATGGAGTGGGAAATATTTTTTTGAAAAGTAAACAACTAAAAGGGTATTGGTCAACATGGCAACCAAGGTTGATAGTGCTGCTCCTTTGATATCGAAAATCGGAATAAAATATAAGTTCAACAATATGTTTACCAATACACTCACACATGCAATCATGCTAATATGCAGTGTTTTTTTGGAAATATGTAGCCCGAGTGCAAACATCGAGAGTCCTTGTACCCAAATGGCTGCGAACAACATGGGCATCACATATTGTGCATTGTAATAGGGTGCTTGTGTAAAGATGTAAACAATTTCTCTAGAAAACATCCCCATAATCAGAATGGCTATTCCTCCCAATTTGATATAGTTTGATAGTAGAAAACTAATTGATTCTTGGGTTTTAGGCAATACATGTTTTTCAAAGGTTAGTGGATTAATAGCCATCCCAAATCCTTGAATAATGATTTGAAAACCAAATGCGAATTTGAGCGCAACACTGTAAATGCCTAGAGTGGATAAATTGGTGAGATAATTTACCATTACACGATCAGTGATGCTCAATAAAATTAAAGCCAAAGCACCCGGAACCAAGGGCAGAGAATAGGCAAGTAGCTGACGCAATATGGCACTACTAAAGAGCCACTTGTATTCGTTCCTTAGAATCGAAAATTGATAAATTATTGAAATGGGAACTGTTACAATTGTGGCGTAAAAGATTCCATTGATCGATTTGTCAAACACAATTACAAATAGGTAAGTGGCCAGAATGCCTAACAAAGAATGAATAAAGTTGGAAATAGCAAATTGATTTTTTTTGCGAAGGGCTTGTAAATGAGAACCGAAGAATGAAAAAATGCCATTAAGAAAGATGGCCATCATGGTGAGTATATAAGTTTTAAAGCTGATTTGTGTCTCTAAATGGAAAATTTTGAGCAGATGAGGCCCCAGTAGAATTAAAATTAGGGTTCCAATAAGATAGGCTGATAAGGTGAATATAAGTGCAGTTGAACCCAGAAACAATTTTCTTTTTTCGTCGTTGCGGTGTTGACTCACGTATCGGATCAATCCTTGACCCAATTGCCACGATAGGAGTCCTGAGGTAAGCATTGAAAGCACATAAAGGATTTCTATTCTGCCAAAATCTCGGGTGGTAAAGTAAAATGTAAAAATCGGAATCATCACAAGGCTCACCCCTTTGGCGGCGATGCCTGCAAGTGCATAGATGCTTCCTTCTTTTACAAAATCCTTAATCACAATGGGCTTATTTATGCATGTTTTGAAAATATGAAACCAGCTTGGATAAGGCTCTCGCTCTATGGCTTATTTTGTTTTTTTCATCTAAACTCATTTCGGCAAATGTGTTTGATAAGTTCTCAGGAACAAAAATAGGGTCAT
>JBIIJN010000150.1:0-2827 GCA_044233745.1 Crocinitomicaceae bacterium | reverse complement strand
AAATATTTGTAGCAGGCACAGAACCACCTTCAGTACTTTTCAAAAAATCGGCAAAACGATTCGCGTCATTCACGGTCCATGTCAAGTTCATTTCTGGGTTTTGGTATTTTGCAACACCGATAATAATTGCATACGTTTGCTGAGCAAAACTTGTGGTGAATGCTAGCAGTATAACGGCTAGATAGAATAAATTTTTCATAATTATATGTTATTTAAGGGTTTATTGGTTATCTGATTCAGGATTAGGTTCTGTTGGCGCACTTGGAGCCGGAATAGAAGGCGCGCTAGGCTGAATCAAAATAAGGCTGTTATGATTGGCTATTTTTTTTCTGTAGCTTTCTCGCAACACACTATTTTCAATACGATCCAAAAATTTCTTTTCTTCAACGGCAGGGATTTTAGCTTTAGCATATTTTGTAACCAACTTCTTATAAGCATTTTCTACTTGTGCATCACTCTCAAAAGAGGCAGACGAACTCGAGTTATTCAAATTATTTTGCAATATAGCCCCAGTTTGATTAGGTGCAGCCGGCTGCGATTGACTGCCAGTGGCATTATTGACAAGTGCATTATTGGAACTCGTCGAATTGGGTTTATTTGGGGAATCTGTAGAGCCTTGTTGTACTTGTGGTCCTTCATCCTCTCCTACCAAACCAACAAAAGCAATCATTTGTCCTTGCTCATCGATGTAGAAAATACTATCCACTGTTGTAACTTTGGCCCTGCCATCTTCAAAAGGTTCTGCTGCAATAAATCTTGCAGTAATCACCCATTCTTTGTTTGAATTTTGGAAGCCATAGAGCTTATTTTCTTTGGCTAAAATCAACAAGCCATCACCATCCGTTTCGGCACCGTTGTTCATCTTTTTGATAAAAAACGCAGCTATCAAAGCTACAATAATTAAGACGATAGCCATGAACACCTTTTTCTTCGAATCGTTCGATTGGTCTATGACTGGAGGAAGAGGAATGTGCTCCGTTTGACTTTCATGCACCAACTCCAGTTCAATAGGTTCCTCTGCCGTTATTTCGGCTTCTATTTCAACGGTTTGTGGATTGTGATACGCCTCATAATCGCTGCGGAAAAAATCCAAAGTGAGCCAAGAAATCTCTTCGTTGTCCGCACCGTTTAATGCCAATTGGGTGTCAACTTCCAATAGAATGGCTGTGTTGTTGTCTTTGGATTGTTCGGCACATCGTTCTTGTATTGAAGCTAACTTTTGCTCCACTGTTTTTTGAGAATCACACAACACTTCAACGAGTTCGTATTCACTCCATGCCTCAGTAACACCATCAGAACAAATCAAAAACAAATCGCCAGCATCTACTTGTGTGACTTTAGAGATATCAGGTTTAGAAGTCTTTCCGTCGGCATTAGCAATTATAGCCTTACTGATTCGATTTCCATTGGGATGAAAACGACCTTCTTCTCGCGTTATTTCCCCCATTTGCATCAAATTCCCAACCATAGAATGATCCCAAGTATGCCAGATTTGCTCGCTCCTTGGTTTAACCCAATAAATTCTGCTATCACCCAAATGAACAATATAGAAGGCATCATCACCTCTGAAAACACCTGCAAAGGTTGTGCCCATTCCATTTGCTTCAGGCGTTTCCACTAATTCTCGGTTAATTTCCAGTTGTGCGCTTACAATAAGTTCTTGTAAACTGATTTTATTCACCACGTCTAATTCTGTAAAATGGCTTTTTACGTAGTCCACTACAAAATTGCTGGCTACTTCACCTTTTTCATGTCCACCTACACCATCACAAACAACAAAAAACTTGTCATTTTCGAAACCGTAAGCGTCTTCCTGATTATCGCGTTTGCCCTGGTGGCTATATTGTACTGCTTTCATTTTATTCTCTTTTAGCTTAATTCAACCAAAGCTTCATTAGAATAGTCGTTCATCATTTTCATAACGACCTTCATATTCCAAAACACCTCTCGTGTTATAATATTTGCCCCAACCGTGTCTCTTGTCGTTTTTCCACTGCCCATCATAGCGAGAACCATCTTTATAATAATAGATGCCATTGCCTTGCATGTAATCATTTACCCAATCACCCACATACCTAGACTTATCAGGGAAAGTATAGGTGCCTTTGCCATGCATTTTATTATCAAGCCAATCTCCTACATACTTACCTCCGTCTGCCCATGTATAGGAGCCATAACCGCTTTTCTTATCGGCTTTAAATCCACCGGAATATTTGGAACCATCTTTAAATGTAACTGTTCCTTGTCCTTCTCTATAACCATTTTTGAAATCTCCAACATATTTAATTCCACTTCTAAATTTGGCTGTTCCTTTTCCGTTTGGTTTTCCATTTATCACCTCGCCAATGTAGTCGTACACTTCGTTGTAGATATCCTTTAATCCATACAAGTTCGCTGTATTGTTATTTACTGGTGTAATATCCGTGTCAACTTTGCCTTTGAAAAACTTAATTCTTGAATTCACTTTGTTGCGTTCGGTAGTAGCATAACTTGGAACAGTTTTCAAAAGATTTTGATAATCCTTCAAATTCTGAGCATCTGAACGTTTATGTTCAGAGCCTAAAAGTTGGTTGTATTTCTTCTCGAAATCAGCTTTCCATGCATCGTCAGAATTATTGGTTACAACTGGCGTAACATCGGTAACATCTACCTCTGGGACATCAACCGGGTCAATCGTTGCTAAGGCAATGAACTCTACCATTTCACCTTGTTCGTCTATGTAATAGATACTGTCGTTTGAACGCACTTTGGCCTTGCCATCCGCAAATGGTTCCGCTGACACAAATCGTGCAGGAATCACCCATTCACCAGCTTCGTTGGCATAACC
>JBIIJN010000077.1:0-11522 GCA_044233745.1 Crocinitomicaceae bacterium | reverse complement strand
AATTGATTTTTCTCACGTAGTTTTTTGCTGAAATTCATCTCAGGTCATGATTTTTGTCAGGTTGTGTTGTAGGCATACAGCTTAAATTTGCTCAAAAAAATAATCATGTATATCACAATTGGTCCTGAACAACAACTCGCTACGACAAACGAGAATTTTCAAAAATTCTTTGGGTTGTTGCGCCTCGATTTTTATTCTTCAACGCACAACTCTGGTGAATTATCGGGAGATTTGAAAGCGCTTTCTGATGATAAAACTTGGTCGGAGCTTGGTTTGGCATCCAAACAAAAAATCGAATTTGATCAATCTACAAGCGTTGCGGATTTCGAATCTATTTTCAGAAACTTGGGTTTCGGTGTTCAGGTAATGCGCAATTCAAAAGGTGTTTGGTTGCAAACCTCTGCCACGGATAAATGGACTTTGGCCGAACAACAAGCCCGTGCACAAGAAATGGCAGGTGATACGCAAGAAGAAAGCGAAATAGGGGATTACCACGAGCAGGAGTAGTGGATAGCTTTTGGCGCTTAGTTCGCTGCGCTTTAGCTCTTGGCTATTTTTTCGCCAACCGCTAATCGCCAACCGCTAACCGCCAACAACTAACCGCCTCTTATTAAACATCCGCCAACTCCAACCAACGGTCTGTTTTTTGCTCGATTTGTGTCATGATCTTCGTTAGATTCATAGAAACAACATTGAGTTCTTCACCAGTAAGGTTGCTATCAGATAATTTTTCTGTGAGTTCCTCTTTTTTCGCTTCCAGTTCGGCAATTTCGCTTTCTAGATTATCGAATTCCAGTTTTTCTTTGAAACTCAATTTTTTCGCACGACTTGGATTGCGGTCAGTTTCGTCAATGGTCTCTTTTTTCACAGGATTGGCGGCCGCTTTTTGCATTTCCTGTTGCATTTGCATGCGTTCGCGGTGGTAGGCCGTATAGTTTCCTGAAATGTCTTTGATCTTGCCATCTCCCTGAAAATAGAACACATGATCCACCAATTTATCCATGAAATAGCGGTCGTGGGAAACAATCATCAAACAGCCCGGATAGTTGGTCAAATAGTCTTCCAAAACCGTCATGGTGTAGATGTCAAAATCATTGGTTGGCTCATCGAGAATCAAAAAATTTGGATTCTTCATCAATACCGTCATCAATTTCAAGCGATTTTTCTCACCACCGCTCAATTTATCGACATAATTCCAATGCATCGAACGCGGAAAAAGAAAGCGTTCCAAAAACTGTGCGGCACTGAGTTGTTTTCCTTTTTCTAGTGGAATGTATTCGGCAATATCTGTAATCACTTCAATAACCCGTTTGTCGCTTGGTAGAATGATGTTTTCCTGTTTGTAATAACCAAATACAACGGTTTCTCCCGCAACTACTTTCCCTTTGTCGGGCTCAATTTCCCCGCTGATCATGTTCAGAAAAGTACTTTTTCCTACGCCGTTTTTTCCAATGATTCCCACGCGCTCTTGATTTTTGAATACGTATGAAAAATCATCAATTATGGTTTTGCCGGGATAAGCTTTCGAAATTTTATGGAATTCCAAAATCTTCGAACCCATGCGCTCCATTTTGATATGAATGCCCATTTCATCTTGAGCAATGCGCTGTGTGGCAATGGCTTTGGTATCCTGAAAGGCATCCAAACGCGCTTTTTGTTTGGTGCCGCGTGCTTTGGGCTGACGGCGAACCCAGTCCAATTCCTTGCGCATCAAGTTTCTGGCTTTGTCAACGGTTGATTCCAATTGCTCGTGACGCTCTGCTTTTTTCTCTAAGAAATAGGAGAAATTCCCCTTGTATTTGTATAAAGTGTTGGCATCCAATTCATAAATGGTATCGCACACGTTTTCCAAAAAATAACGGTCGTGGGTTACCATAAAAATGGTAGAATTAGACTTCGAAAGATAGTTTTCAAGCCATTCAATCATGTCCAAATCCAAATGGTTGGTGGGTTCATCGAGTACCAAAAATTCTGGCTCTGAGATCAAGACCTTAGCCAATGAAATTCTTTTGCGCTGACCACCAGATAGTTGTCCGACGGTTAAGTCGTTGTTTGCCAAATTCAAGACGCCTAAAATTTCTTGAATGCGGTGTTCAATATCCCAAGCGTTTAAATCGTTCATGACCTGTGAGGCTCGGTCAATTTTCTCGTTGTCCTGCGATTTCAAAGCATCTTGGTAGATTTTCACCGCTTTGATTTGTGGCATCTCATGGTCCAACACAACATCCATTACCGAAGCGTTTTCAGGCATTGGATTGTTTTGCGAAAGATATGCGATGCGAATGTCTTTGCGCCAAACCACACGACCAACATCAACATTATCTAAGCCCATGATGCAGTTCATGAGCGTTGTTTTTCCACTGCCGTTTTTGGCGACTAGAGCGGCTTTCTGACCTTGTTCTATGCCGAATGTGAGCCCCGAGAACAACATGCGTTCTCCGTAGCTTTTGCTAATTTCTTCAACCGATAAAAAATTCATAATTCTAGCGCAGGCGATCTAAGGATTTGATTAAACTGTAGTCTCTTTTTATGCCCAACTGAGCCATATAGGTGAAAGGCAATAAAGTGCAAACCAAGTAAAATCCGAGCTGCGTAATGCGTGAAACTTGAAGATCGTCTAATGGTAATTCTTCAATAAATGGGCGGGCGTAATTCAAGGCAAAATAGGCCAAGAACATATGGAGCGTAACATAAAGCAAGGTGAGGAAAAATAAGAGTCGAGCCAAGTTCATTTGTCTTTTTAAATTTTTGTATGAAAACATGACCACCAGACTCAACAGTACCAAAATGCCCTGGAAAAAAATCAGGGGAGAGATGCGCGAGTAACTCACCGCTTGCGTGTTGCTATCAAATGCTATGGGTGTAGAAGCTTTGATTTTATTGCTAAAAGACTCCAATTCTGATGCGGGAATGGCCAAGTTGCCCTCTAGTTCTATTTGGCTTGTGTTTACATGCAAAGAGATTTTTTCTTTGATATATGCACCTTCTGCCGCGAATTCAAATATATGAATACCGCCTAAGAGTGTTGCTGAAATTACTATAAACAACAATAAATATAAGGTTTGAATGCGTTGTAACATAACTCAAAATTAAGTCTGCAAAGAACCGAATTATTTTTGGTTTAATCAAGCAGCACCTTGAGATGAGCTCACTAAAAAAGCTATAAATCTGTGCACGCATAACGTTATTTTTGTTTGTCTCTTTTAAAAGGTGTAAATTGCGCTATGCGAAACAAGAGATATAGAGTGGTGTTGTCCATTGATGGCGGAGGAATCAAAGGTATAGTGCCATTGGTGATTTTGGACCACATCGTTGAGAACTTCAAAGCCATCGGCAAAAATGTTATTATTCCAGACTTGGTGGATTTGTTCGCAGGTTCATCAACGGGGAGTGTAATCTGTGCTTCATTGATGCACAAAGATCGTTCGGGCAAGCAACAATTTAAAGTTCAAGATGTGTTGCAGTTGTATCTTCAAAAAGGGTCTCATATTTTCAAAAAGGAGTTTTCTGAATTCTACAACCGAGGCAATAATCCACTAAAAGTTGTGCTGCAAAGTAATTTTGGTGCTACGATGTTGACAGATTTGTATCCAGATTTCATGTTTTTGAGCTTTGATTTGGTTGAAAATGAGCCGTATTTGTTCACGAAAAACTCGAGTGACATCGCCGAGGTTTCACTGGCGGAAGCACTCATTGCCAGCACTGCCGTTCCCGGTTATTATCCACCCATAAAAATGCGGCAATACGAACTCGCAGATGGTATGTTGGCTTGTAAAAACCCAGGAAAATATGCTTACAATTACGCCAAATTGTGCTATCCCGGAGAAACGGTTTTGATGATTTCTTTAGGCACAGGTTACAGAAAAGAAGACCGCAATGACTGGGTTGAAGATGAAGTGTGTAGGGCACATGAGTATTTGAGCAACATCAGCCAAGTGGATCGCGATTTTTATTACCTCCGTTTGCAGCCAGAATTAAATAGAGCTTCTTCTGATATTGACGATACCAGTGAAAAAAACTTAAAAGCGCTGGTAGATGATACGCTAGATTTCATTCATTCAACAGCACATTTTGGTCGTTTATTCGAATTGATGAAAATAAAATTCGGTATGATGCATGCACCTATTTAAAATTGCCTTACTTTTGTTTAGAATTATTCTAAACAACGATGCGTCACTACGATTTCCCAGTTCTTGAATCCATTTTACCCCTAGAATCAAACCGTGCAGTTTGTGCTTGCGACGAAAAGAAAACCAAATGTTGCAAAAGCTACAAGAAAAAAGGAAAATTCTGCAAAACTTGTCCGAAGAAATAGGGACTCCTAGCCTTGGGTAATCATTCCTGCAACGATACGTAAATTTGATGCTGTGGCTATTGAGAAAGCCGGTGGGATGCTGTTTTTATTTCTTAATACACCACCAAAACTTCCACCACCAAAGAATGGATTCCACGAACTGTAATGTATTTCACCACTCAACTGTATGGCTTGATTTGCATGCGAATTGAACAAAAATGAAAAAAGGGGCTTAATCCTGTTTTTTTGTGGGGGAGATGAAGTAGATTTGTAGGCGCTGGGATTTCGGTTGTTGTAATTTTTTTATTTTGGTGTGCGCGCTTGTCCTGGATAAATGTACTTCCACAAGTTCAAAATCAAACGTATATGAAAACATTAAGACTAATTGTACTTTGTTTGACAATTTCAAATGCAGACGTAGCTTTTGGACAAAGTATCATTCAACTTGGTCCAAACTATTTTTCTGCAGGAATTCCAACTGAGGAATTTGAGTCATGGGCGGCAGCTGAACATTCAGGTAGACAACGTCAGACTAACTGGTGCTGGGCAGCATGCGTTCAAATGGTCCTTAATTATCATGGACTTTATGTTACTCAAGAACAGATAGTACAAAGAATATATGGAAATTTAGTGGATCAACCCGCAGGACAACAACAGATTATGAATGCTTTGAGCGGTTGGGCTCCAAATTATCAAGGAGGGGTTTCTCAGATTTTTTGTCAAAGTGGTTTGACGAGTATTAATGACATTACTAACAACCTTGCCTATAAATGGCCTTTAATTGTGGGCTTGTCAAATCCGCAAGGTGGAATTGGTCATGCTTATGTTTTAACCGCAATTTATTATTCAACAGATTTAAATAATAACACTATTCCAGACAAAGTGATTCTGAGAGACCCTTGGCCAAATAGTCCTTCACGGCAAGAAATGAGTTGGGTTGAGTTTTCTAATCGTGTTATGATGGTGTTTAAGGTATGGGTGACCAGATAATGACTTATTCATAATTAGGATTACTATTTTAATCATCCGCAACAAACGCCCTCATTTTTCCCACGAATCTCTTATCTTAACCCCCTCAAAATTTCTATTTCTGAAAAATGACTCTTAAAGAATTTAACCCCCGCAAAGCACTCAATAAAGCCTTCCTAAAAGTGAAGCCCAATCGGACTGATATTGAGGTGTTTAAAAGCAATTTGATTGCCTTGCTCGACAGGTCAAACGATACCGAGAGCGAGGAGTTTCACAAGAATTTGGTGAGCGATTTTTTGAAAAAAACGTATTACGAACCCAATCATTTTATCAATACCAAGGGCAGAAACGACTTGGTGATTCACAATGGCGACAAAGCTGCGAGTACGGTTGGGGTGATTCTGGAAGCCAAAAAGCCGACCAACAAAGGCGAGATGATTGCTGCGGGCAACATCAACAAAAAAGCCTTTCAGGAATTGGTGTTGTACTACCTCCGCGAGCGCATCACACACAAAAATCTCGAGGTGAAGTACCTCATAATCACCAACATCAACGAGTGGTTTATTTTTGATGCCACCACTTTCGACCGACTTTTTGCCCAAAACAAAGCGCTTGTGGGTCAATTCACCGATTTTGAAGAGGGCAGATTGTCAGAGACCAAAACCGATTTTTTCTACAAGCAAATTGCCGAGCCTTTTATCGCCAAGATCAGCGCCGAAATTGAATTTACGTATTTCAATTTGCAGGACTACCAAAAACCGCTGCGTAACGACGACCCCAGCGACGACCACAAATTGATTGCGCTCTTCAAACTGCTCTCGCCCGAACATTTGCTCAAGAAACCTTTTGCCAACGACAGCAACAGTCTCGACAAGCGTTTTTACAGCGAATTGCTCCACATCATTGGGCTCACGGAAACCAAAGAGGGCGGCAAAAAACTCATCCAGCGCAACCAAGAAAACGACAGAAACACCGGTTCCATCCTCGAAGATGCTATTATTCAGCTCGATAGCTTGGATAAACTGAGTCGTTTGAGCAACTTGAATCAATTTGGCAGCACCTCGCAAGACCGCTTGTTCAACGTGGCGCTCGAACTGTCTATCACCTGGATCAATCGGATTTTGTTCCTCAAACTGCTCGAAGCCCAATTGCTTTCTTACAACAATGGCGACGCCTCTTATGCCTTCCTCAATTTTGAGCGCATCAGAAGTTACGACGACCTCAACAGCTTGTTTTTTTCAGGTGCTGGCCCGCAAACACGAAGACAGAAATGCCGACGTGAAAAACACATTTGCCCAAGTGCCTTATCTCAATTCTTCGCTGTTTGAACCCACCGAAATTGAGCAAGACACGCTGTTTATCAGCAACCTGCGCGACGATAAACAACTGCCCATTTTGTCGAACACGGTACTCAAAGACCAGAACGGCAAAAAACGCAGCGGCAAACTGGGCACGCTCGAATACCTCTTCGAATTTTTGAACGCCTACGATTTTGGCGCAGAAGGATCAGAAGAAATTCAGGAAGACAACAAAACGCTCATCAACGCATCGGTTTTGGGGCTCATTTTTGAGAAAATCAACGGCTACAAAGACGGTTCCTTCTTCACGCCGGGCTTCATCACCATGTATATGTGCCGCGAAACCATCCGCAAAGCCGTGGTGCAGAAATTCAATGAAGCTAAGGCAGAAAAAAATAAGGCAGAGGAGCAAAACAACTACGAAAGCTTCACCGACGTGTACAACGCCATTGGCAGTCGCCGCGATTTCAGTCACGAAGAAGCCGCTGCCTTGGTGAACGCCATCAAAATTTGCGACCCCGCCGTGGGTTCTGGACACTTTTTGGTATCGGCGCTCAACGAAATGATTGCCGTGAAACACGAATTGGGCATTTTGGCCGACCGCGAAGGCAAGTTCATCCGCGATTATGACATTGCCGTGGAAAACGACGAATTGGTGATTACCGATACCAACGGCGCACTCTTCGAATACAAACCCAACAACAAAGAAAGCCAGCGCATCCAAGAAACGCTCTTCCACGAAAAACAAAGCATCATCGAAAACTGCCTCTTTGGCGTGGACATCAACCCCAACTCGGTGAAAATTTGTCGCCTGCGCTTGTGGATTGAGCTGCTGAAAAATGCGTATTACACCAAAGCTAGTTTCGACAGCGCTCAACCCGCTTTGGAAACCCTGCCGAACATCGACATCAACATCAAGTGTGGCAACAGTTTGGTGAGTCGTTTTGCGATAGATTCCGATTTGAACCAGGCCTTGAAACAAAGCAAGTGGAACATTGAAAGTTACCGCATGGCAGTTTCCACCTACCGTACGGCGCAAAACAAGGAGCAAAAGCGCGAAATGGAGCGTTTGATTGCCGACATCAAGAGTGATTTCAGGAGCAATATCGACAATCCTTTCAAGAAACGCATCAGTGTGGCGCGGGGCAAAGTGGATAAAATTGCCACCGAGATAAACACCCAACAGCAATGGGGCGAAAAACCCAGCAAACAGCTCACCAAAGAACTGGAAACAGCCACTGCGCAACTCAAAAAGCTCGAACAAGAAAAAGACGAAATCGAAAACAACAAAATCTTTGAAAATGCCTTCGAATGGCGCTTCGAATTCCCAGAAGTGCTAGACAACGACGGGAAGTTTGTGGGATTTGATGTGGTGATTGGGAATCCGCCGTATATGAATATTAAAGACGAGTTTAGCTATTTTGAAAACAATTATAAAACGTCAAAATGTAAGGATCTGTATGCTTTCTTTTATGAATTGAGTTCATTGATTCTGAAACGTAATGGTTGTCATGCTTACATTACGCTAAGTTCCTTTATGACAAACATTGGCTTTTTAACATTAAGAAAGTATTTATTGCAATTCAAATTAAGTAAAATCATTGACTTAGGGGAAAACGTTTTTAAAGATGCATCAGTTGATTCTGCGGTAATTGTTTTTGAAAACCAGATCGTTGCTGATTGTGATATAAAATGTTCTCACAACTTTGAAGAGAATTGGAATATAAAAAAATCGCTATTCATAAATATGCAAAATCACGTGTTTAATATTTACAGTAAATCTGATGATTTAGCATTAGCAAATAAAATTGAAGGTTTATGCCGGAAATTTGGCGATTTAATTGAAATATCAAGAGGTGTAGAATTTGGATTTAGCAGTCATCATGTTTTGGATAAAAAAATAAGTGGTAGTGAGTATCCTTTGGTTTGTGGCGGTGATATTAAAAGATACTCTATAAACTTTCAACAAAAATTCATTAATTACGATTCGAATGATTTGAAAATATTCAAATCGAAAGAGATTTATTTAAGAGAAAAAATCTTGGTTAGAAGAATAGGAAGCAGCATTATAAGTGTGTACGATGATTCAGGTAAATTTAACGTTTGTGACGTATACAATATTCAATTACCATTAAATGTCATCAATGATTTTAGCTTGAAAACCATTAACGGAATTTTAAATAGTAAATTGATTGATTTTTACTTCAATGCAATTTTTAAATCGGTAAAAAAATTGTTCCCAAAAATCGCAATTCAAGACATTAAAAGTTTGCCATTACCCCATTTTAATAAAGACATAGATAATCGAATCAATCAAAAAGTTGATGATATCTTAATGATTAAGAAAAAAAATCCTTTATCCGATACTCTTGATTTAGAATCTCAAATAGACCAATTAATTTACCAACTTTACGAATTAACCGAAGAAGAAATTAAAATAATTGAAGGGGTATGATGATGATAAAAAAGCAGTCTCGCTGCGCTGCCAGCTTAGCTGCTGCGCCATCGCCCTTATAATCCCGCAGATTTCATTCTTCAAGCGCCATTCACAGTTTAATAACATGTTTTTTGTCTCGATCGGTTTATTGTGGGGTTAAAAACTCCAATTTTTCAATCAAAAATATGATTAAATATTTGCCTTAAATTGAAATTGTTATTAGTTTTGCAATGCTAACCTAAACTATGAAAGATGAAAGCACAAGCAGCAGTGAAGATTTTTGAGCAGAAAAAAGTACGTTCTCAGTGGAGCGAACAAGAAGAACTATGGTACTTCAGCATTGTGGATATCGTTGGTATTTTGACCGATCAGCCCACGGTGGAGCGTGCAAGAAATTATTGGAAGGTCTTGAAAAGCAGATTAAAAAAGGAAGGCAATGAGTCGGTTACAAACTGTAACCAACTGAAATTGCAATCCGAAGACGGCAAGTTTTACAAGACAGATGTGGGTACAGTGGAACAAGTATTTCGCATTATTCAGTCCATTCCTTCTCCCAAAGCCGAGCCATTTAAACAATGGTTGGCTAAAGTTGGCTACGAACGCTTGCAAGAAATACAGGACCCGAGTTTGAGTATGGATAGGGCCAGAGAGAATTGGCAAAAAATGGGTCGCTCCGAAAAATGGATTCAGCAACGCATGACTGGCCAAGAAACGCGTAATAAGTTGACGGATTACTGGAAAGAAAGTGGTGTAACTGAGCGGAATGAGTTTGCATTTCTAACGAACATTATTCATCGGGAATGGACAGGGCTGAGTGTGAAAAAACACAAAGATTTAAAAGGATTGAAATCTCAAAATTTACGAGATCACATGAATGAAGCCGAATTGCTTTTCACGGCCTTAGCTGAACTATCTACTCGACATATAGCGGAGGTTGATCAAGCTAAAGGTCTCAATGAAAACGCATTGGCGGGCAAAAAAGGTGGTGCTATTGCTAAAAATGCTAGAAAAGAACTAGAATCAAAAACGGGTAGAAGTGTAGTTACCAATGAAAATTTCTTGAAACCGAAAAAGGAATAAGGACTTTAGTCCTTTGAATTCCAACCAACTCCCCCAGAATCGCAGTAGTTATTCGCTGCGCTGCTAGCTTACCGCAGAGCGAGTACAGGTAGCTGCTGCGCCATGTCCCTTATAATCCCGCAGATTTCATTCTATAATTGAAAACAAAATAATCAAATTTTAGATTAAATTTTTGTCATTTTATGTGATTGGTTTATATTTGTGGTTTGAAACCTAAACTGTTACAATATGAAAAAGCACAAAAAGCTGCATTTGAAAGGACATGAAGTTAATATTATTGAACAAAATGATGAAGACTATATTTCATTGACAGACATGAGTTCTGGATTTAATGAAGGCAGTAGCTTAATTGGAAAATGGAGAACCAACAAGAATACCCTCGAATATTTAGGGATTTGGGAGTCATTAAAAAATCCAAGTTTCAATTACCCCGAATTCGGGGTAATTGAGCAAGAAGCAGGAATTAACCGCTTTATTATGTCAGTTGGGCAATGGATAAACCGCACAAATGCATCAGGATTGATTGTTAAAGCGGGTCGATATGGTGGCACCTTTGCACATAAAGACATTGCATTTCACTATGCCATGTGGTTGAGTCCTGAGTTTCAGATTTATCTCATTAATGAATTCCAACGCCTCAAAGAAGAAGAACAAAAACAATTGGGCTGGTCGGCCAAGCGCGAGTTGACCAAAATTAACTACCGCATTCACACGGATGCTATTAAACAAAATTTAAATTAAATTGAAATTGTTATTGCATACTAAACCTAAACTACTAAATCTGAAAATATGGCAAAAATTAAGGTAAAAGACACTTTTGTAACAGTTGTAAATTTTGGAGGGGGAGATTTCATATCGTTAACGGATATGGCCAACGCAAAAGAAAGTGAAAGTCGTGCCGCTGATATTATTAAGAACTGGATTCGGACACGTTACACATTAGAATATCTTGGCACATGGGAGTTAATTCACAATGCTAATTTTAAAGTGGTGGAATTTGACCACTTTAAAACGAGAGCAGGTTTGCCCAGTTTTGTTTTGAGTGTATCTGAATGGATTGATAAAACGGGAGCTAAAGGGTTAATCGTGAAAAAAGGAAAATACGGAGGCACTTACGCACATAAAGATATTGCCTTTGAATTTGGATCGGCCATAAGTGTTGCTTTTAAAATATACCTAATCAAAGAATTTCAGCGCCTCAAAGAAGAAGAACAAAAACAATTGGGTTGGTCGGCCAAGCGCGAGTTGACCAAAATCAATTACCGAATTCATACGGATGCCATCAAACAGCATTTGATTCCGAAAGAACTCACGACAGCTGAAACTTCGGTCATTTATGCCAACGAAGCAGATGTTTTGAATGTGGCTTTGTTTGGCATGACAGCAAAACAGTGGCGGGAGGCTAACCAGTCTTTGAAGGGAAACATTAGGGATTATGCTAATA
>JBIIJN010000149.1:0-2853 GCA_044233745.1 Crocinitomicaceae bacterium | reverse complement strand
AAGTTGAAATGGTCACCACGAAAAACAATCCAATTATGCTGCCGAGAACTGGGATATTACCCAAAGTGACTAAACCCAAACCTATTCCCATCATTATCATAGAAATTAGCATGAGACCCAAATTGGTAATTAAGAAATAGTTCGGGAATTGGTGGAAATAGTACAAAGTCAGTGGAGTAGTGGTAAGTTGAGCCGCTAAAGCAACCGCTGTGCCCGACCAAATAAATTTGACCCATTTGTGTTTGATGTATAAGCTGCGTTCGATGATGTGCGAAAAAAGAAAAATTCCGAACATTGCGCCATAGGATAATTGGAAACCTATATCGAAAATGAAATAAGGATTAATCGCCAATAGAATCATCGCAGATGCAATAAGCCCGTTGATAGAATCGTAGCGCCGACCAGTTAAAGTGCCCAATGCCACAAACGAAAACATAGTTACCGCTCGATTCACGGAGGGCGAAAATCCTGTGATACCGGCGTAGGTCCAAAGAATAATTAAGATTAGGCTGAATTGCAACCAACGGGGCACAAAGCGACCAAATGTTTTGAAGAGCCATTGCAGAATTACAAGAAAGATACCCACATGTAATCCTGAAACAGCCAACAAGTGCATAGCTCCTGCTCCAGAAAAGGCATCTTTCAATTCTAGGTTGAGGTAGCTCTTGTCGCCTAGAAGTATACCCATCGCCACCGCAAAAATATCGTCTTTCAAATGCAAATCCAAAGTGTTGACGACACTACTCTTCATGCGGTCAAAAAATCCAGCGCGGTAATTTCCAGCGGCTTTGAAGGTCAAATCTTCTAAACCTAAAAATACTTGATGCGTGAACCCTTTGGTGCGCCAAAATAGTTGTAAATCAAACTCGCCAGGATTGCCTTGGTTTTTAATGGCCAGAGGCACAGAATTGAAAAGAATCACATCCTCCAGTTTAAAATCTCCAAAGGCAGCAGTGTCTATGAAAGCCAAAATTTTGCCCTTAACTTCATGTTTTTCTAAAGCATCATAGGCGTAAAGCATGCTCAATTCACAGCGCACAAATTTACTTTTCTTGGTGTTGGAGAGATTGATTTGGTCAATCCGCGCTTCGTAGGTTTCGACCTCGATGTGCGAAAAATGCTTTGGGTCTAGGGTAATGTTTGCTTGCATCGACAAAATAAATCCTATTGATAACCAGGTGATTACATGTATTTCGCTTCTGTTTTTATTAAAAATCGACAATACAAGCATGGTTGCCAAAATGAATAGCAATGCGTAAATGGACAAATACAGCACAAATGTTGGCAGGCGCGTTTCAACTGCACTCACCAATGAAAGTGCTCCCACCAAGCCCAAAATGAAGGGCAGGAAAATTTTTAGTATGGGTTTATTGTTTGTCACGCCAACGAAAGTAATAGCTTTTTCGTTTTAGATGCACAATTGTTTATCTCAAGGTTTAATTTTTATACTTTTGGAAGATGAAAAAATCTACATTGCTTGTCGTTACGCTTCTTTTAGCGTTTGCCTGCCGCAAAGAACCCGTTTCTTGGAATTCGGATTGGAGCTTGGTGTTGATTCAGGACACCCTGAACATGGATGATTTAGTTACCGACACTATTTTGGGCGTCAATACCGATGGCTCTTATCATTTGTTGATTAACCGCGACATTCTGAATCTCAACATGGACGATATCGTTACTATTCCTGATACAGTAATTGCTCACAATGTGAATATCCCTGTTTCTGTTTCTGTGCCCGCGGGTTCACAGTTTATCGACCAAATTGAAGACAACACCTTTGATTTTGATGGTTTAGAATTGAAAAAAATCATGGTGCGTTCTGGTCGTGCTTTGGTTGAAGTGAAATCACCGATTGCTACCATGTGTATTGTTACACTAATCTTACCGGGTGTTTCTAAAAATGGCGTTGTATTCTCATTAGAAGTGGAAGTGCCCGCAGGTTCAAATGGCACTCCGAGTTCTATTATTCAAGAAATTGATTTGTCGGGCTATGAAATTAATCTTGCAGGTGTTAATGGCACTCTATTCAATTCCATTCAATCTCAATTCCGTGTGAAAACTGATCCCAATGGCGGTCCTGTTATGGTGAGCACAAGTCAAGTTGTGAATTTTGAAGTAGCTTTTCAAGATTTAAAACCAAGCTATGCACGCGGCTATTTTGGCAACCGAATTATACAAGAGCAACAAGATATTGATTTGGATTTTATGGACCTTGTGGTGGCTGGTGCTATTGATATGGAAAATGTGAATTTGAGCATGACTTTATACAACGGCATCAAAGTGGGTGCACGAGCCAAAATAGAAAGTTTGGAAGGTGTAAACGCACAAAACAACAGTGTTTTTCTTACACATCCGCAGGTGGGGCCTTGGATTTGGATCAATCAAGCTTTGGGCACTTGGGACGATTTGCAGGCTTCAACGCATGAAATCAATTTGACATCAGACAATTCTTCCATCGAACAGTTTATCGAAAACTTGCCCAATCTTTTGAAAGTGAATTTTAGCTTTGAATTGAATCCTTATGGCAACACTTCAGGCGGTTGGGATGAATTGTTCAGCACCAGTTTTGTTCGTGCTTTTCTCACTGCGGATATGCCTTTATCCTTGGGAATGAATAATTTAACCTTGCGCGATACTTTCAATTTGAAATTAGGAGAAACTGGCGCTATCGACCCAAAATCGGGGAACATTAAAATTGTTGCATCCAATGCCTATTCTTTTGGCGCATCATTGTCGATTCAAATTATTGATGCCGAGAATAATATCTTGCTCACAAAAAACGCAACGGCTCCAATAGCTGGTTCTTCAAGTGTGTCGAATTTTGCTCCAATTGTACCCGTAAATAGCGAGGTC
>JBIIJN010000148.1:0-2886 GCA_044233745.1 Crocinitomicaceae bacterium | reverse complement strand
GGAGCAGCTTTATCTACATGAATATTGTGTTCCAAAATTATTGCGAGATAACCCAATAAAAACACGATTGCCATTACAAATTCCATAAGATTAGTTTTTTAGATGATTTATTTAACGAGTTGATTTAAAGCTATTTCAAAAGCCGTTTTGGCTATTCCTGTTTTTGATGAATTTTTAGCGTGAGATTGAACTAATGCATCTCGAATAATAGTTGAGGTATCTTGAAAAATTCCGGCGTCTGTCAATTCATCCAGGTCGTTGCTCATCAAATAAGCAAACACACGAGCCATACCGCAATTGGAAATAAAATCTGGGATTACACTCATTTTGCTGTCGGCATAATCTGCAATGGGACCGAAGAAAATCTCAGGGTCTGCAAAAGGCACATTGGCACCTGCAGAAACCACTTCAATTCCAGAATTCAACATACGATCAATTTGGTCTCTGGTAATCAAACGAGAAGCGGCACAAGGCAAGAATACTTCTGCTTGAATGTCCCAAATTTTGGCATTTACTTCTTCAAATGAGAGCATGTTTGAAGCATACAATTCGTTGCCATTTTTATTCAAGAACAAATCCACTATTTCTTGGTGAGAAAAGCCTTCTGCATTCATTAAGCCGCCTACTCGGTCTATAATTCCAACGATTAATGCGCCTTGTTGCGACAAATAAAAAGCCGCCGCAGAAGCCACATTGCCCCATCCTTGCACAATTACACGTTTCCCAGCAACACTTCCTCCCCAAATATCATAATAGTGCTTCACAGATTCTGCAACGCCATAACCAGTAATCATATCTGCAACCACATATTTGCGACCGACAGCAGGAGAATAAAGCTCTGATTCCAAAACTTTTAATACACCTTGACGCAACTGACCGATTCTTCTGATCTTCTGTGCATCGCGCGGCTGAAAGTGACCATTAAACACGCCTTCTTGAGGATGCCACACGCCACAATCTTCAGTAATTGGAATCACTTCATGGATTTCATCCACATTCAAGTCGCCACCCGTACCATAATAATGTTTCAACAAAGGCGTAACGGCTTTATACCAGCGCTCTAAAACTCCTTTTTTTCGTGGATCTTTCGGATCAAAATTAATCCCTGATTTTGCCCCACCGATGGCTGGACCTGCAACGGTAAATTTTACTTCCATCGTTTTGGCCAAAGATTCTACTTCTCTTTTGTCCAAGCCCTGACGCATTCTTGTGCCTCCACCAGCAGCTCCTCCTCGAAGTGAATTTATCACAACCCAGCCTTCTGCTTCTGTTTCGCTATCTTTCCATTCGAACACAATTTCAGGACGTTTATTTTCAAACTTATGGAGTAATTCTTGCATGTTTATATTTTCAGATTCCGCGCAAAAGTAAAACAACCAAAGTACAAAAGCTTTCCTATTTCAGATTTTTTATGAATAATGTTGGGTTTATAAGTGTTGATAATTCCAATGACGAGATTTTTGGCTCTGTGTGGCTTGTTTCTACAAGGCTTTTATCTTTGCGAAAAAATATTTCATGACCATCCAAAAGTTCATTTTCAACGATTTTCAGGAAAACACACTCGTTATCTCAGACGAGCAAAAGAATTGCATTATTATTGACCCAGGTTGCTACTATCCCGAGGAGCGACAAGAGTTGTCGAATTACATTGCGCAAAACGAATTGAAACCATTGGCTTTGTTGAATACACATTGCCATATCGACCACATCTTGGGCAACGCATGGATTTTGAAAACCTACAACATTCCTTTCTACATGCACGAAGAAGATATACAAACCTTGAATGCCGTTCCCAACTACGCGCCGACCTATGGATTTGTGGGCTTCGAAGCATCGCCGCAACCCACGCATTTGGTGAATCACGGCGACATTCTTGAATTTGGTAACATGCGCTTTGAAGTGCTTTTTACGCCTGGTCACGCACCCGGACATGTGGTGTTCTACAGTTCTGAACACCAAGTTGTCATCAATGGTGACGTGCTTTTCAAAGGCAGCTTTGGGCGCTTCGACTTGCCGAATGGCGATTTGCCCACACTCAAAAAATCCATCACATCAATCATGTTCCAATTGCCTGAAAACACACTGGTTTATTGCGGTCACGGTCCAGAAACCACGATTGGACAAGAGAAAATGATGAACCCTATTTGGCAGTATTGATTTGGTCGTTAGCTTTTGGCGGTTGGCTGTTAGCGGTTTAACTTATTCTCCAATTCCAACAAGCGCTTCACCTCCTCATACACCGCATCACCATTTCTCAGTATGTTGCGACACCATTGCAATTTCAAATCGAGTTGTTCTTCTTCGCTCAATGGCCAATGCGGAAACTCCTGCTCCATTTTCTGACGCAAAATCTGCAAGCACAAAGCCACGGAAACGCTGATATTGAAACTCTCCGTGAAGCCGAACATCGGAATGTGAATCACTTCATCGGCCATTTTTGTAGCTACTTCGCTTAAACCGTGTTTCTCGGCACCAAAAAGCAGGCAAACGGGTTGATCCACAGGCAAGTCAAAAAGCGACATTTCGGCATGTGGTGAAGTCGCTACAAGTTTGTAGCCTTTGTTCTTGATTTCGCGCAAACACGCTTCGGTTTCCCCTTGTTGAAAACGGTGCTCTGTGATCCACTTCCCTGCTCCCATGGCAATATCGCGGTTCACCTTATACTGCTTTCTGGCAATGATATGCACATCCTGCAAACCAAAACAATCGCAGCTGCGAATCACAGCGCTCGTGTTGTGCGACTGATACAAATGCTCCACAGCCACAGTCAAATGTCGCGTGCGCCGCGCTGCATTCTTTTCCACCAAATGCTGCTTCGAATCGGAGAGCATTTCAAACAATCGGGCGTAAATTTCTTCTTTCACGGCGCGAAATTAAGGGAAATGA
>JBIIJN010000147.1:0-2901 GCA_044233745.1 Crocinitomicaceae bacterium | reverse complement strand
CAAAACATCATTTTTGGAATACTATTGGTAGTTGGATTTGGATTTTTCACTACTAGAATTCTTCAAATTAGAAAAAACATCCTTTTAGGCAGAGATTTAGACAGAAGTGACAAGCCAGCCGAAAGATGGAGGACAATGCTTCTTGTGGCGCTTGGTCAGAAAAAGATGTTTTCTAATCCCATTCCTGCTTTCCTGCATTTGGCGATATATGCGGCTTTTGTAGTAACACAAATCGAATTAATTGAAATTTTATTCGACGGAATAACAGGCAATCACCGCTTCTTTTTACCGAGTTTGGGTGGGTTTTACACGTTCTTGATTTCATTCATAGAAATATTGTCTGTTTTGGCATTTATCGCAACAATTGCATTCTTGTGGAGAAGAAACATGCTCAAAGTGCCTCGTTTGGTGAAAAGTGAACTCAACGGCTGGCCCAAATTAGACGCCAATCTTATCCTCGTTTTCGAAATTATGCTCATCAGTTTTATCATGATGATGAATGGTGGCGACGAGGTTCTATTCAATCGAGGCTTGTCTCATGCGCATGGTTTTGAAGATCAAACGGGTAGTTTTGGTTTTGCGATTAGTCAACACTTGGGACCCTTACTTTTTGGTGGTTTATCTGATGGCGCTTTGTTTGCAGTTGAACGCATAGGTTGGTGGGGACACATTTTGATGGTATTTGTGTTCTTAAATTACCTCCCCTACTCCAAGCATTTCCATGTGGTATTGGCTTTCCCGAATGTGTATTATTCTAATTTGGAGCAAAAAGGAAAATTCACCAATATGGAGTCGGTAACCGACGAGGTGAAATTGATGCTCGACCCTAGTGCAGACCCTTATGCAGCGCCAGCCGACCCAAATGCTACTCCTCAAAGATTTGGTGCCAAAGACGTGCAAGATTTAACTTGGAAAAACTTGTTAGACGCTTATTCTTGTACGGAATGTGGACGATGCACAGCTGCTTGTCCGGCCAATCAAACGGGTAAATTGTTGTCGCCGCGAAAAATCATGATGGATACCCGCGACCGTGTTGAAGAAGTGGGTAACAACATCAAAAAACATGGCGCAGATTACGATGATGGTAAATCGCTTTTTGGATCTTACATTACAGATGAAGAAATTTGGGCATGTACATCCTGCAACGCATGTGTAGAAGAATGTCCAGTAAACATCGACCCGCTCAACATCATAATGGAATTGCGCCGTTATAGTGTGATGGAAGAATCGAAAATGCCAACAGAATTGACAGGAATGCTAACCAACATCGAAAACAATGGCGCTCCTTGGCAATTTAGTCAAGCAGATCGCTTGAAATGGAAAGATGAAGCATAACAATATTTGATAATTATGAGCAACGCATTACGAGTACCAACGATGGCTGAAATGATGGCCGCAGGAGAAAGTCCTGAGATATTGTTTTGGGTAGGTTGCGCTGGAAGTTTCGACGACCGCGCCAAGAAAATCACGAAGGCGGTGGTAAAAATATTGAACGCCTGCGATGTAAAGTTTGCAGTTTTGGGCGCAGAAGAAAGTTGCACCGGCGACCCCGCCAAACGCGCAGGAAATGAATTCACTTTCCAAATGCAAGCCTTTATGAATATTGAGGTTTTGAATGCTTATGAAGTGAAAAAAATCGTGACCGCTTGTCCGCATTGCTTCAATACTTTGAAAAACGAGTATCCAGAATTGGGCGGGAATTATGAGGTGATTCACCACACACAATTGATACAAGGCTTAATCAACGAAGGTAAATTGGCCTTGAAAGATGGTGGTATGTTCAAAGGCAAGAAAATCACTTTCCACGACCCGTGTTATTTGGGTCGAGCCAACAATGTTTATGATGCTCCACGCGAACTCATCGAAAAACTGGATGCCGAATTGGTGGAAATGAAACGTTGCAAAACAAAAGGATTATGCTGTGGTGCGGGCGGCGCTCAAATGTTCAAAGAAGCCGAAAAAGGCATCAAAGAAGTGAATATAGAACGTACAGAAGATGCGCTTGAAGTGAAGCCAAACATCATCGCTACAGGCTGTCCGTTTTGCAATACTATGATGACCGATGGCGTTAAAAACTTCAACAAAGAAGATGAAATCTTGGTGATGGATGTGGCTGAATTGATTGCTAGTGCAGGAGAATTGTAACATGAAAAACAAAATCGGGCTCTATCAAACCAACAAACCCATTTTGGGTGCTTTGGAAGAAACTATTCAAAATCATTTGAATCAGTTTGCGGCGCAATGGCAAGCTCATGGTAAAAACTTGGAAGCCAAATTTTGGTTTCACAATCCGTTTCTACTTGTTTGTGAGGTCGATGAATCTGTTTGGGGCGCTTCGGGTTGTTCTATCGACTCAAAAGTGCGTTTTTTGAAGGAACTGGGCGCTAAATTCGATGTTGATTTCTTTGTGCGCATGAAAACCATTCTCCAATTCGAAGACCAAACATTTGAACAAATTGATTTTTCTGAGGTGAAAAATGAAACGCGAAATTTCCAAGTTTTCAATCCAACGGTTGTACATTCCGATCAAATGACGCAACTTTTCACCGACGTCGCCAGCGCTCCGATGCAGCGTTTGATGTTGTGATTTTTATTTCATCTGAAACACGAAATTCTGTGTGGTGATGCTTTCATTCCAGCACACTACTTGGCCGTCAATTACGGAGTGTATGGAATAGCCAAATTCGCGCATTAAAGCAAAACATTTTTGGCGATTTTCGTTGTCCCATAATTCGGCGTAAACAATAGGTTTGGATCGTTTTAATAACGATTTGGCGCCATTCAATACGAAATATTCAAAATTCTCGACGTCGATTTTAATCCCTTGAACATCCAAATGACCGAAAAGCAAATCAACGGTGGTACAAGGCACATCGAATTTGTCGCCTTCGTTCCATTCTT
>JBIIJN010000002.1:0-129129 GCA_044233745.1 Crocinitomicaceae bacterium | reverse complement strand
TTTGTAGGTTCAAGCATACATTTTTCAATGCTACCTGTGCGCGCACCAAAAAACAACTCGTAATCAAAAGTCAGCCAAACATTCACGCGGCGAAGATAGGAAAAGTTGAGGAGATGGCGGTTGGCTGTTAGCTATTGGCTATTGGCACTAGTTGAATTATTCGCATCAACTTACGAAAACGCCGTATCCAAAATCATCATCACCACAAAGCCAAGTATGAAGCCAAGCACCGCGATGTCGGTATATTTTTCGCGTTGGGTTTCAGGAATCACCTCTTCAACGACCACAAAAATCATAGCGCCTGCAGCAAAAGCCAAAGCAAATGGCAAAATAGGTTGGATGTAAATTACAGCTATTGCACCTATAACGCCTGCAATGGGCTCAACCACAGCCGATAATTGACCATAGAAAAAGCTCTTTCTGCGCGACATACCTGCTCTTCTCAAGGGCATGGCAACGGCAACACCTTCCGGTAAATTTTGAAGTGCCATTCCCAGAGTGAGTACCAAAGCTGCGGATAAACTCGCTCCCGGCAAACCCAAAGCCGCACCACCAAACAATACACCTATGGCTAAGCCTTCAGGAATATTGTGTAGCGTAATAGCCAATACAAGTAAAGTGGGGCGCTTGAACTCCGTTTTGATGCCTTCCTTTTCCTCATCCTTAAAATTGATGTGCAAATGCGGTAAAATTTTATCCAAGGCAAATAAGAAAAATGCACCGAGCAAAAATCCAGTAGCTGCTGGAAACCATTTTGCATTGGGATACATTTCCTCCGACATTTCAAGCGCTGGAGCTAACAAGGACCAGAAACTAGCAGCGATCATAACGCCTCCTGAAAAACCAAGCAAGCCGTCGAATAAGCCACGAGGCACTTTTTTAAATGGAAAAACAAATGCTGCACCGATGGCTGTTGACAACCAAGTGAACGAGGTGGCTAAAAAAGCCAACAAAACTGGGCTTTGACCTGACATCCATTCAACGATTGCTTCCATACGGCAAAATTAAGAAAAGAATGACACGCATACTTTATAACCTGAGATTCTGCGTAATCTCACTTTCTATATTTATCGTTTAAACCCTTTCCTTCCAAAATCAAGGGAATGCACTTTTCCAAACGGGCAAGTTGCGTTTCTTCTCTTTTGGAAGAGGTGAAATGTTCGATGTATTCTTTCTGCTTGAAAGGTGTTAGAGCAAGAAATGCCGATTCCAGTCCATTGTTTTGTTCAAAAGCTGATGCCAACATTTTTGGAATTTCCACCGGGGCCGATTTTTGTGGCTTCCAAGAAAGTCCATTCTCCTCATTTTCAATAGCTTCAAGCACATATTCCAGAATTTTATCTTCATCAATTTGTGACACATCTGTAAAACGCCATTGTCGCAAAGCCTTGGTTTTTTCTTCGTTGGCATTCATCAAAACGTGGTACGGGTCTTTCAAAAAAACGCCGTTGTTGAACCACAGACAAAAATGATTTTTGAATCCACCATAACTCACAACCGTTTTACCCTTGTACGTATAAACCTCAGCACCCCATTTGATGGCGGTTTGCATGGGCGTTTTATCAAGGATGGCTTTTAGAATAGCTGTCTCAGACGTAAAATATTGATTTTGCATAATCGCTAATCCTCAGAATTGTCCTTAGTCAAATACAACTCAATCAATCCGGGAGGCGCTTGAATATGGAGTTGTTTGTTGTTTCGGTCGACTTTTAAAACCGTACCATTTCGCATGGGAACAAGAATTTCGATGCCCTTGTTGTCGATTTGTAAAAGTGGATTGTTGGTCAAATCAATGACTTGCACCACAAGTCCGATTGCGCCATGGGCTTCATCGATGACTTCAAATCCGGGGATTTCATGGTCGTAAAACTCATTTCCCTCTAGTTTTGGCAATGTAGAAAGCGGAAGAAACAAGGACTTTCCCGTTAATTTTTGGGCTTCTTCTTCACTGTTTACCTGCTCAAAAAAGACATGAGCGCGATTGTTATTTTGAATCTTGATTTGTTCAATAAAAAAAGGAGTCAGCATGCCGTTCATTTCGACAAATACTGACTCCAAACGCTCGTATTCAAATGGATTTGTTACATCCAGAAATAAAACCAATTCGCCTTTAAATCCGCGTGTTTTGGCAATGTTTCCAAGTAAGTAACAATCCTTTTTAAGCATAATTTACTCTGCGGCTTTTTCTTCGCCTTCTTCTGCAGCTGGTGCTTCTTCTGCGGCAGGCGCTTCCTCTGCTACTGCTTCAGCTACTGGTGCTTCTTCAACCGCAGGAGCCTCAGCCACTGGTGCTTCCTCTACTGCTGGTGTTTCTGCAACTGCTTCTTCAACAGCTTCTTCAGCTACAGGAGCCTCTTCTGCTACTTCTTCAACTTCAGGTGTATTTTTCGCTACAATAGCTTTTGCACGTGCTGAATTTACATCAGCTTCAGCAGCCAAACGCTTCGCCAAAGCATCTTCTTGCGCTTTCGACAAATTCTCACGTTTCGCTTGAATTTTAGCTTCTTTTGCTCCAGCCCATTCGTTGAATTTTGCCTCAGCTTGTTCTTCAGACATAGCACCTTTGGCCACACCTTTTAACAAGTGAGATTTGTACATAACACCTTTATAATGCAATATTGCACGCATTGTGTCTGTTGGTTCAGCTCCTACACCAACCCAATACATAGCACGATCGAAATTGATATCGATTGTTGCTGGATTTGTGTTTGGATTGTAAGAACCAATTCTTTCAATGAATTTACCATCTCTTTTCGCTCTTGAATCAGCGATTACCACGTGATAAAAAGGTTTGCCCTTCTTACCGTGGCGTTGCAATCTAATTTTTGTTGCCATAGTTGTTATTGCTTGGAGTACGAAACTCCGGTTAATAATTAAAAATTTAAGGGTGCAAAGGTAATGCTTTTTTGATAGCCTGAGCCCAAAACATTAAATATTTGAATGATAAAGCATTAAATATCCCTTACACCAACTCTATACTGCGTTCAATAAACCCATCCAAAGCCTCGCCAGTCAGCATTCCTTGCGCCAACAAGGCCAAATCTGCGAGTTGTTTCACACGGGCTTGTTTTGCAGTTTCATCGGATAATTCAATCAGTTCGGCAATTTTATTGTGATTGGAATTCACCACCATATTATAAGTCTCTGGGAAAGCTCCAAAAAATCCAGCACCACCAAATTTCTGCTGCTCCATCATTCGACGAATAAACTCAGGTTGCGCAATCATAATCGGTGCGTCTTTTTCCGACATGCTTTGGAATTGCACTTTGAATTTTGACGCATCCACGGCCGATTCAAATACTGGCTTCAAAGCCTCTTCTTGCTCCTTGCTCAATCTTGATGGAATTTCCTCGTTCTTTTCTATCAATTTATCCAAGCTATCAGAGTCAACGCGCACAAACATGACATCGTTGTGCGTCATCTCCAATTTAGAAATGTAGTGTGGCGTTAAGGGCGAATTCATTTCCAATACATCATAGCCGCGGTCTTTGGCTTTCTTCACGAAAGAAAAATGTGCCTCTTTGTCGTGGGTATATAGTGCCACAATTTTCTCATTTTTGTTGGTCTGCGCGACCTTGATTTTCTCTTTGTATTCCTCGGTAGTGAAACATTGACCATCCACATTTTTCAACAAGGCGAACTTATTGGCGCGCTCTGCAAATTTGTCTTCCGACAGCATGCCATATTCCACAAATATTTTCAAATCGTCCCACTTTTCTTCAAAATCAGCGCGGTCTTTGTTGAACATCTCGTTCAATTTATCGGCAACTTTCTTGGTGATGTGGGCAGAAATTTTCTTCACATTGCCATCTGCCTGTAAATAGGAACGTGATACATTTAGTGGAATATCTGGTGAGTCAATAACACCATGTAAAAGCGTCAAAAACTCAGGCACAATATTCTCAACAGAATCTGTGATAAATACCTGATTGCTGTACAATTGAATTTTGTTTCGCTGTACTTCTACTTGTTCTTTGATTTTCGGAAAAAACAAAATGCCAGTCAAATTGAATGGATAATCAACATTCAAATGAATATGAAACAAGGGCTCATCAAAAGTCATCGGATACAACTCATGGTAGAATGATCGGTAATCTTCATCACTCAAGTCCGCAGGTGCCTTCGTCCAAGCTGGAGCCACAATGTTGATTTGTTTTGCTTTTTCCTTTTGAATTTGTTTGATTTTATCATGCTCGTCTTTCTCACCAGACGGATCTTCTTCATAAAACGTTTCTGTCCCGAAATAAACTGGAATCGGCAAAAACTTACCGTATTTATTCAAAATTCCTGAAATTCGATTTTCCTCTATAAACTCCAAGGAATCTTCTGCTATATAAAGAATGATGTCGGTGCCGCGTGTTTCCTTTTGAATCGGTTCAATGGTGAATTCTGGATTACCGTTACTTTCCCATTGCACAGCTTGAGCTCCTTCTTGATGCGACAAAGTTTGTATTTGAACACGCTCAGCGACCATAAACGCCGAATAAAACCCAAGACCAAAATGACCAATGATATTTTCAGCCCCCTCTTTGCCTTTGTATTTTTGCACAAACTCTTCGGCACCAGAAAATGCAATTTGATTGATATACTTGTCAATTTCCTCGGCGGTCATGCCAATTCCTGAATCACTGATGGTCAAAGTGCGGGCCTCTTTATCGAGTTTCACGCGTACAGCCAATTCTCCTATTTGACCTTTAAATTCACCAGTAGATGACAGCACTTTGATTTTTTGGCAGGCATCAACGGCGTTAGACACCAATTCACGAAGAAAAATTTCGTGATCTGAATACAAAAACTTCTTGATGATTGGAAAGATGTTTTCCGTTTGTACATGAATTTGTCCTGTTCTTGTTTCCATAAATTATTTTTTTTATTTCTTGCTGGAGTCAAAGGCTGTGCCAAGGACGAAAATCTGACAATTTGACTGTTTAAAATTTAATTTGGCTCAATTGTTGTTTTGTGTACTTTTGGACTCGGAATTCAACCGTTCCGGAAACCATAAACCGAAAAATTTTATTCTATGAAAACAACTTCTATTCTAAAAAATCATTTGTCTATTTTTCTTTTCGCATTTATCAATTTCACGGTTTTTCAGCCTGAAGTTCAAACACCGAGTGCAGGTGTTGTTGTGCTCAAAGCCAATTCGAAGTTTGTAATCGAAAATATACATTACGGAGCAGATGGATGGGTCGGCATTCTTACTTTAGGCGCCAGTGCCCGCGAACAGCAATGTATTGTTGCCAAAGCTTATCCATCCACCGAAATACAGAGTGCTTGGGATGCAGGTTTGCGCATTACCAACATGTGTTACGACAATAATTTATGGGTCGTTTCTATGTCAAAGGGATCTCGTTTTTCCAGACAAAAATGGTACAGAAGAGACACCTATCCGAGTACTGAAATCAAAGCCGATTGGGATGAAGATTTGTACATTTCAGATTTGATTTATGCGGAGGGCAAATATACTTTAATCATGTCGCAAAGCACAGGATATACCAATCAGCGTTGGTACAAAACAGCAGATTTCCCTAGAGAAAAAATAAAAGAAGGTTGGGATGAGGATTATTATATCACCAATTTGAGTTATGGCAATGGGGAATGGATGCTTGTTATGACCTTGAACACAGGTTATACCAACCAAAAATGGAATATCAACAGCACATTTCCTATGGAGTGGATTCAAGAAAATTGGAATGAAAAATATGACCTGACACATCTGGCCTATGGTCAAGGGTCTTGGGTTGCCATCATGTCAATGAATGGAGACAATACGCAACGTCTTTACAAGCCAGGCGAATTACCGACGGAATGGTTGAAAAAAGTATGGGCAGAGCAAGGTACATCCTCTCAGTCGGGTTCTTTGACTTCAACAAACAATCTTCCTATTGGACAAGTGTTCAACAATGCTAAAGAAGTGAAAATCGGATCACAAACGTGGATGACGGAAAACTTGAATGTAGATCGATTCAGAAATGGCGATGTCATTCCGCATGCCAAAACACAGTCAGAATGGGAGAGCGCCGCTATAAATGGCAAACCAGCTTGGTGTTACTACGGAAATTTGGATGCCAATGGACTTTCCTATGGTAAGTTGTATAATTGGTTCGCGGTAAACGATTCACGCGGTTTGGCACCAACAGGTTGGAGAGTTGCGAGTAAAAGCGATTGGGCAAGTTTAATCAGTTATGTGGGCAGCGAAACCAATGCAGGAAATAAACTCAAGTACAGTTCAGGTTGGGAAAGTGGCGGTGACGGTGGCGACAACTATGGTTTCAAAGCGCTTCCATCAGGCCGACGTGAAGCCAATGGCAATTTCAGTCTTTTGGCTCGCGGTTCACTCTACTGGACATCATCAAATGACTCTGGCGACAACGCATTTTTTGTAGGCATGTTCCATTCGGATGGTGAAGTTAGCATACGCGCTTTTAGCAAAGGAAATGGTTTTGCGGTGCGATGCGTGAAGTAAACATCATCACGTATTTCTTGTTATTCATTGGTTAATTTTTATGGCCAACTTTCAACTATTATAAATTTGCAGAAAAAATAACAAGTCATGGACATTCTTATCGCTACGTTAAAAATGTTGGGCATCGCTGCCCTACTGGGTTTAATACTATTGGCACTTGCTAAATTTGTTCACAAAGAAGAATTGAATAAAAAAAGCATTAGTGCTCTATTTTTGCGCTCATTTTTGGCTGCTATTTTTCTTTTTTCAGCTTATGCAAAATTATATGGAATGAGTGTTTACGGCGCTATCACCACTTTCGAGCAAAAACAATTGTTGCAAATCGGATTTTCTCCAGAAATTGCACCCTATTTTTCTCGATTCATCATCGGCGCCGAAATAGCCCTTGGTCTTGGCTTTTTGCAAGTCCATTATCTAAGAAAGTTGATTTTACCGCTGAGCGCACTGTTGTTAGTGGTGTTCAATGTGCATTTGGCGTATTCAATGATGGCGGGCATTGGTGGAAACTGTGGTTGTTTTGGTGATTTGTTGCCTATGACTCCGACCGAGGCATTTATTAAAAACATACTCATCCTTGGCTTGATAGGCTGGTTGTGGTTTTGGATTAGAGAAGAGCAAATTCGCGTGCGCCACAACTTCTTCGTTGCGCTTTCCATCGCTTTGGCCTCTATATTATTTATGTTCGTCATTGCGCCTATTCAACATGCAGCAGCTTCAGATATTCCAATTGTTATTGTTGAACCAGGTAATGATGATATTGTAACACTTGATGATCCGACAGAAGTGCCGAACACCAATGGTGAAACACCCAATAATGGCACCAATACCAGCAATGAAAATCCAGAGCCTGTGAAACCTGCGTATGAACCTAAAAAAGCGGTTTCGGGATTTGCAAAATACGCCCCCGGTATAGATGACGGTAAAAAATTGCTTTTATTTTTCGCGCCCGGCTGTGAACATTGTCAGGAGGCAGCCAAGCAAATGGTTGAAATGTCGAAAAAGGACAAAGATTTCCCAAAAATGTTTATCATTTTCATGAATGAAGAACCAGAAAAGATACCTGAATTCTTCGAAAAGGCAGGAAAAAAAATCACACATACCGTATTGGACGTAGGAACTTTCTGGACTGTTATTGGAATGAAAAGAGACACACCAGGCGTGCTTTACCTTTGGAACGGTAACGAGGTGATTTTCATGGACGGCATAAATGAGAATGCATTTACGCCAGAAAAACTAAAAAAAGCACTGGATAAAGAAACGTTGTGATTTAAAGTTTCCGCAACACCATCAATCCATCTCGAATGGGCAGTAAAACATTTTGAACCCTGTCATCTCCTTGAACCAATTCGTTGAACTGATGAATAACTTGCGTGTCTAAATCTTGGTTGTTTTCCAAATCCAAAACTTTTCCGCTCCAAAGCACATTGTCGGCGATAATCAATCCACCGGGTCGCACTTTGGGTAAAATCAATTCGTAATAATTGATGTAATTGGATTTATCGGCATCGATGAAGACCAAATCGAAAGTTTCATTCAATTGTGGAATAATATCCAGCGCATCGCCGAGTTTGAATTCTATTTTAGCACCCAAATCACTGCTTTTCAAGGCTTCATGAATGAAATGCTCCAAATCTTCGTTGCAATCAATGGTAATCAGTTTGCCATCTTCAACCAAGCCCTCGGCCATTGAAAGTGCCGAATAGCCTGTGTATGTCCCGATTTCCAAAATGCGCTTGGGTTGGACCAAATGACTGAGCAAACTCAACAATCGACCTTGAAAATGTCCGCTCAACATACGGGGTTGTAGCACCTTCAAATGCGTGTCGCGGTTGAGCTTGTTTAAAAAATCTGATTCTGTCTCTGTATGCCGATTGGCGTATTGTTCGATTGCTGCCTGAATAAAGTCCATGTCTGCTTGTTATTGTGTGGCGAAGGTAGTAAATTTGGCGATTGAACTTTGGCTGCTGGCGACTAGCGACTGGCAACTAGCAGCCAGAAGCCAGAAGCCCAAAAAATGAAACTCAAAGAAACCGGCTTTTACGCCATCGGAATTTACAGACATAAGCGCGATCACAACATCGGTAGTTTGTGGAGAACGGCTTATTTGCTGGGTGCTAAGTATATTTTCACCATCGGGAAGAACTACAAAAAGCAGTCATCCGATGTGTTGCATACCTGGGCACGTATTCCGCTTTTTCATTTTGAAACTTTTGAAGATTTTTTAAAACATATTCCCTATGATTGTCGTTTAGTAGGCGTAGAAATAGACGATAAAGCAGAAGAAATTAGTACCTTTCAGCATCCGAAGCGAGCGATTTACCTACTTGGTGCCGAAGACAACGGTTTGACACGAGAGGCTATTGATGCCTGCCATTTTTTGGTGAAATTGCGTGGTAATCACTCACTGAATGTGGCTGTTGCAGGAAGCATTGTTGCCTATGATAGAATTACCAAAATGAAAACTGACTTACCCGATATAGACCCATGAGCAATTTAGACATCTCAATAAAAAACAAACTCAAACCATCGCGAGGCAAAATTTTGCTCTCCGAACCATTTTTGGTCGATGATTTTTTTACACGTTCGGTGGTTTTGCTCTGTGAACACGGTCCGGAAGGCAGTTTTGGATTTGTGCTCAACAATTATACAGATTTGTCTTTTATGGACATCAATCCGAAATTTCCAGATATTCCAATAAAAATATCCATTGGTGGCCCCGTGAAACCTGAACATTTATACTTCATCCATACTTTAGACAACGAACAAATTGGAGGCCAGCATATACTCGAAAACATGTATTTGGGCGGCGACTTCGAATTGGTGCTCAATATGCTTCAGGTGAACTCCGAAATCATGGACCATGTTCGGTTTTTTCTTGGATATTCTGGTTGGACCGCCGGACAGCTTCACGATGAACTCGAAGACAAATCGTGGTTGGTTGTTCCCGCTCCAGAGTCGTCGTACATCATGGATATAACACGAGAAGAAATTTGGAAAGACCTGATGCAATCGCAAGGCGGGGTGTATAAGCTCATGTCAAAATTTCCACTAGACCCCAGAATGAATTGATATGGAATTTTTGAATCAAAACCACGAAAAATCAGTAGAAGCACTCAAAAAAGGCGAATTTGTTTCGGCCTTGGAACGCATCAATTTTGCTTTGAATGAAAACAAATCTCACCCTGTTTTACTGGCTGAACGGGCAACAATTTTTATGTATTTAAAACGCAAAGAAGAAGCCTTCGAAGATTTGGATTTGGCCGTTTATTTGCAGCCAGAAAACCCATTTCGCTACAGCAGTCGTGCTTATGTAAAAGACTTTTTTGGGGATGTTGCAGGTGCCATTGAAGACTATGAAAAATGTCTGGCATTGGATCCCGAAGACCTCATTGCGCACAACAACTTGGGTTTACTCATTGAGAAACAAGGGAATATGAAAAAAGCACAAAGGCATTTTCAGCAGGCCGATGAGCTCTTGAAACAAAATCCAGATTGGCAGAATAGGATTCCAAAAGAAGAAGAAAACAATACAAATGAAAAATCGCTTGAATCAATCAGTCAAATTGAAAAACCAGAGATAAAACCTCATCCACCAAAACCAGAAAACACAATCAGCGTAGCGAAAAATGTATTCACCAAAAAAAGTGTTTTCAAAGAGTTTGTTCAGTTTGTTTTTAACGGTTTTAAGCTGAAATCATGACAAAAAAAGAGAAGGCACAATACATCATAGAAGAACTGGAAAAGCTCTATCCAGAAACACCAGTTCCACTCGACCATACCGATGCTTATACCTTATTAATTGCCGTTCTGTTATCTGCACAATGTACAGATGAACGCGTCAATAAAATCACACCCAAACTTTTCGCTATGGCCAAAACCCCACAAGACATGATTTTGTTGGATGTGCCAACCATCAGAGAAATCATCAAGCCTTGCGGACTTTCACCGAGAAAATCGCAAGCCATTTACGACCTATCACACATTTTGCTGAACAAACACCAAGGTCATGTGCCAGCCAGTTTTGAAGATTTGGAGGAATTGCCTGGTGTTGGACACAAAACAGCATCTGTTGTGATGGCACAAGCTTTCGGCGTTCCCGCATTTCCAGTGGATACCCACATTCACCGACTCTTGACACGTTGGGGAATGACCAATGGAAAAAATGTGGAGCAAACCGAAAAAGACGCCAAAGCAATTTTCCCAAGAAAACTTTGGAACAAACTGCATCTACAAATCATTTTTTATGGCAGAGAATACTCCCCTGCCCGCTCACCCAAAGCCGATAAGGACTTTATAACCATGAAGTTGGGAAGTAAAAAAGTGTTGAAGGATTGTTTTGGAATTGTTTAAACTAGTCAAATCTAACATTTTTTTGAAAATACCCATTCTGCCAAACGCACCCCAATCTCACTGCCCATAGCAACGCCCATTCCTCCCATGCGCACTGCATAATGAATTCTCGATGAATGACTACCTATTAAAGGCATTTTCTCAGAACCAACGCCCATAATTCCAGCCCATTCATAGTCGATTTGAAAATGCTGATTGGGAATGATAACTTCGCGCAACAAGTTGATAATGTGTGATTTGATTTTTTCTGACGTTTCAATCAATTCCGTTGTTTCACCTTCAAAATCTTGATTTCTGGCGCCACCAATCAAAATACGATTACCTTCAACAACACGAAAATAATAGTATCCCGAATCGTAATGATAGGTGCTGTTTAATCTGAGATTTTGAATAGAAGAAGTAACCAAAACTTGTGCGCGTGCAGGTTTCAAATCCAAATCAGGCAAAAGTCGTTGAGACAATCCGTTGGTGCAAATCAAAAGTTGAGCGGCCGTGAGCGTCCCCCATTGCGTTTCAACTTCAACGGTATTTCCTTTTTCGCAAAAACCTTTTACATCCGAATCATGCAAAACTTGGACACCGAATTCTAGCGCCAATTGATACAAACGCAGCATCATTTTACCCGTGTGAATTGAACCCTCATGTTGGTTAAAAATACTCCCACACAAATCTTGCATACCTTGATTCAGAGGCTTCTCTGAAATTGAATAGCACTCTTTGAGACCAAGATGCGTTTCGATAAAAGCATTGAGATAAGGCAATTGCTCGACAGCGTTTTCGAAACTTTCGATCTCAGAATTCCTAAACAAATCGTATGAACCACATTTTTCAAAATCAAGATTTGACACACCAAGATTTGAAAGTAATTTTTGAAGTCCGAGCCAACGCAATTTCAATAACTCGGCGGTTTTTTCTTCGCCCATCAAATCAATATCGACCAGTAATTCACTGGGACTGCCAAAACAAGCGAAACCCGCATTTTTTGTACTCGCTCCCGAGGGCAAATAACCCCGTTCCAGCACAACAACTTTGGCATGCTTTTGGCGCTGTTTTAGTGCAATAGCTGTGTTCAAACCAACAATACCCGAGCCAAGCACCAGATAATCAATGTTTTCCAAATGCGTAACCTTTTCCCAATAACTCAATTTATCATACATCAACATGCTGCAAAGCTATTGGTATTTTGTTTATTTTTGTCACTTTAGCGTCAGAACACAAAATGAAGATATATACGCAATCAAAAACATCTGAAATATTCGCCACTTTGCATGTGAAAAGTGGAGGAAAAATCAAATCAATGACAATTTTGTGTCGCATATTGATGCTTCTTTTCGTGGGCATCTTGTTTCAAACGCAAGGCATGGCACAAACCTTTACATTCAGCGGTGGCATCGACAATGAAAATGGTACTCGAGAGAGCGGCATCGTGGTTACAGCGAAAGGGGGGGCAGCACAATCTGTAACCACAAATACCAGTGGGCGCTACAAATTGAACCTTGAATATGGCAAGAGGCACACCATTGAAATCACAAAACCAGGTTTTGCAAAGCGCTATTTTGTTGTCGATTTGACCAATGTACGCGAACAAGATTTATCCTCGGGAGAAGATTTCGCCAGTTTGGATTTAGTGATGGTTGCTGAAGTGCCTGGCGCTGATTTATCCGCATTGAGTAACACACCCATTACAACCTTTACCTTCAATAAAAATGCAGGTCAACTGGTCAAAGACGCCAAACAAGAAGCCGCAAGCAATAAAGCCCTCGATGATGCAAAAGCAAAAATAGCCGCTGCCGACCAAAACAAGGACGCCATTGCCCAAGAAAACCAGAAAAAACTACAAGAGAAAATAAAAGCAGGTGACCAATTCTTTACTGCTGGCGATTTTGAAAAAGCCGTTAAAGCTTTTGAAGATGCCGTTGATTTTGCAGGGAAAAACAAGTTAGACGATGCCGAGGCGTTGAATAAATTGGATAAAGCCGATGCCGAATTTCGCAAGAAACGTGATGCAGAATTGGCCGACAAACAAGCCAACGAAACACTTTTCAAAATTATTGATGACGGAAAAAAATTAGAACTCCAAAAAGATTTAAAGGGGGCAAAAGCCAAGTATGAAGAGGCTCTAGCACTTAAACCTGGGTTCAAAGATGCTGTGGATTTATTGGCAAATGTTGAGAAAGCCATTGCCGAGCAGGAAGCCGAAGAAAAGAAAAACGCAGATTATCAAAAAGCCATGGCAGAAGCCAAGGCACTCTTCGATGCTGAGCAATGGAAGGAATCCAAAGCGAAATACGAAGAAGCGAAAGCCATCAAACCATTAGAAAAAGAGCCTCCCGCACAAATTTTAATTCTCGAAAAGAAAATTGCCGATCAAGAAAAAAACGCAGCCAATTTAGCTAAATTCGATGGCATCATGGCAGCTGCATTGGAACTGCAAAATGCTGAAAAGTATGACGAAGCCATTTCAAAATACAAAGAAGCCCAATTGCTCATCAAAGAACGAACAGAACCCAAAGAAGGTATCGATTTTTGCGAACAGAAAAAGAAAGAAAAAGCCGATTTGGCTAAAGCACAGGCAGATAAAGAGAAATTAGACAAAGACTACGCAGTCGCAATTCAAAAAGCAGATGCCTTTTTTGATGGTAAAAAATATGCCGAGGCCATCAAAGAATATGAAATCGCCACAAAACTAAAACCGGAAGAAAGTCACCCGCAAACCAGAATTACTGAATCACAAAATGCACTTGCCGAAAATGCCAGCGCAGAAGAAAAAAAGAAACAGTTTGAATTGCTTAAAAAAGACGGTGAAAAAGCACTTCTTGCCAACAATCTACCCGAGGCCAAAGAAAAATACAACGCAGCCAATGCCTTGATTCCCAATGATGCCGGCGTGTTGGCAAAAATAGCCGAAATAGAAAAGAAAGAAAAAGATTTGGCCGATGCTCAAGCTGCCGAAAACGCTTACAAAGACGCCATGTCGCAAGGTGAAAACGCTGTAAACAATGGTGCTTATCTCGAAGCCAAAACGTTTTTCGAGCAGGCTAAAAAATTGAAGCCAGCGGAAAAATTACCCCAAGAAAGAATCACTTTCGTTGAAAACAAAATGAAAGAAATGGAGGCTGATTTGGCGAAGAAAAAGCAATTCGACGACTTGGTAGCAGCTGCAACAACCAAAGAAGCCAACAATGATTTAAGTGGCGCCTTGGTCGATTTGAAAAAAGCCTACGACCTCATCAAAGATGCTGGCATACAAAACCGCATTGCCACCTTAGAAAAAAACATCGCGGACCAAGCCAATCTAGCGAAGAAAAAAGCCGATTATGACGCAGCAATTCAAAAAGCCGATTTGGCCTTCAACAACAAAGAATGGGACAACGCCATAAAATTGTATCAAGAAGCCAAAAAAGTTGATGCTTCTCAGAATTATCCCGACCAACAAATTGGTTTGGCTCAAACAGAATTGTCCAAAATGCAAAACGCCAAGCAGCGCAAAGACAGTTTTGATAAAATGTTTGCCGATGCAGAAAAACTATTCGCAGAAAAAAAATACGCCGAAGCTGACCTGGCTTATGAAAACGCGTTGAACTATGCCGATGAGCAAGCAGATAAAGATAAAACCATAAAACGTCGCGCAGATATCAAAGATGCGCTCGACAAAATTGAAGGAATTAATCGCCAGAAAAAAGCCTACGACGATGCCATGCTTGCTGCGCAGAACTTTGAAAAAGCCAATGACCTAGATGGCGCTTTAACAAAATACAAAGAAGCGTCCGACATTGACAACACACAAGCTTTGCCCAAACAAAAAATCACCGAACTCAGTCAAAAAATAGCCGAACGCGACAAAAACAACACCCAGCAAATAAAATTCAATGAAATAATTGACAAAGGCAATGAGTTGTTTTTACAAGGTAAATTCATTGAAGCCATCAACAAATACAAGGAATCGGAAGCCATTATTCCCAATTCCCCCATCACCAAACAAAAAATAGACGAGGTCAACGCCAAAATCAAAGAAAATGAGAAGATAGAGCAAGACTTGGCTTATCAGAAAATATTAACAGATGGTCAAAATGCGCGCGACTTGAAAAATTATGATTTGGCTTTGAAACTGTATAACCAAGCCGCACTTCAGCGCCCGGAAGACCCACTTCCTAAGACGAAAATCAACGAAATCAACGAAGAAATTGAGCGCAACAAACGCGAAGAAGCCGATGAGCAAACCCGTAAAGCGCGCTACGCCAAGACGCTTGAAGAAGGCTACAATTTCTTGAAGGAAGATCAACTCGAAAAAGCGCTGGCCTCTTTCAATGAAGCTGCCCGTTTGATGCCTAATGAACCCGAACCAAAGCAAAAAATTGAACAAATCACCAATCTTATCGCCACAAGAGATGCAGATGCAGATGCGCAACGCAACAAATTAGCAGAAATCACAAGACTTACTGAGGCTGGCGACAAAGCCTTCAACACAGCCAAATATGACGAAGCGCTTCAGCATTACAAAGACGCCATAGCACTCAAACCCGGCGATGAGATTTTGGGTAAAAAAATCACACTCACCGAAGAACGCATAGCGGATATGGCTAAAAGCGAAGAAGAGCGCGCTTGGCGAACCAAATTGGCTGCCGCAGACAAGGCCTTTACAGAAAGAGATTACGACTTGGCGCTCGGTTTATACAACGAAGTGCTGAACTTAAATCCAGGAAACAAAAGAGCCACCGAGCAAATCGCACTTATCGAGCGCATCAAAACACCTTCCTCTGAGTCAACTGAATTGGAAGATTTTGGTAATCCTTCTTATAACTCCATCCTTGAAGGCGAGGCGCTCATGGCACAAGCAGAGCGACAAAGAGAATACAACCGACTTACAGCACTGCGCAACACAATGGTTGACATTGAAGACAATATGGATGCACAATTCAACCAAGAAGGTCTAGATGTTCGTGGCACATACAACACAACCAGAGACATGGAGCGCGAAGGCGAAGCCTTCAATCAAGAAAAGAAAGAAGAACAAATGCGTACCGAAAATGCCGTGCGCACCATGGTTGAGGATATGACAGATGCTCAGTTACTCGAAAACTTATTGGCTTACAAAGACATTATTGATGTTCAATTTGCCATAAGAAATATCAACGAAGAATACATAGATGGCGTGCAAGGAAACTACCGCATTCCTAACATGAACGACGAAGAAATCAAGCAATATTTGTTAAACATTACCCAAAACACCGATGGTAATTCCTTGGGTCATTTGGATTTGCTCTTAACCAATGAAGCTTTTATTCAAGGACTTTATAACCTATCATTGAACGACCCCGATTTTTCTCGATTGCTTGTAGATTTAAACGTGGCCTTTTTAACTACGCTTATGCTTGATTTGGATAATGTCTCTAACGACCAACTGCAATCGCAACAAGCATATTTGGATAAAGTGCTTGAATCGCTCAACAATTACGCCGAGTTTATCAATGATGAAACACAGCAGAACTACGAATCAGCCTTTGATATTCATGGACAAGTTGTACAAATCTACGAGAGCACCAACACGCGTTCAGAGCAAGACAGACAAGCACACGACGAGCAACGTCAGGAATTGTTGGAGCTGATAAAATCGGTGGAAGCCTTGATTGTAGATCAAAATAACGATGCCATTGACAGAAAAACCGAGTATCAAAATACCGTGGCCGATTTGCAAGCCAACCACATCGATATGCAATTGGCAATGCTCCGTTTGAACTACCTCAAAATGCACTTGAACGACCAAGAATTGAAGGCTTTGATGCTTTATGGCACTGAAGAATACGATTTGTGGGTGAACGACATCAAAAATGCTTATGCCGAATTGAAAGAGTTGGAGCGAAAAGTCCAACAAGCCAATGATCAAATTACTGAAGACAAACAAACGTTGGCCTACCGCAACACACAAGACATCAACCAAATGATTGCCGACAAAGAAACGGCCTACAGCGAAGACCACGACAAGCAAAATCAAATCACGAGCGACGTGGTGCAAATAGAACGCAGCACAGGCGATGCCTACCAGGAGAAATTGGATGAAGCCAAACGCAAAATCAATGAAAATCGGGTCTTTTTAGACCAATTGGAACGTCGCGAATTGGTATTCAACGATGCTGCCGCCAACGCACTAGGACAACAATTTCCTGAAGGTGTGACTGAGGAAAACTTCGTCAACAAGGATGAGGACGGTTTGGTGGTGGAAGTGAAAACAAGACGCATCGTGGTCATCAACGGTGTAGGAAATGTGTATGTGCGATTCAGCAACAAATACGGCGTAACGTATACCAAAAATGGTGTTTCGATTACAGAATATCAATGGATCAAAGAAACTCAAAATGCGAAACTTCCTAAATACAAAGTCAATTAATCGCCTCAACATCACGCTGCTGCTTGTTGCATTTTTAAGCGCATGCACATCGGAAAAAGAACCAATCACTTTAGAGCCCTACTCCATTACAGGCAACACACAAGGCACAACCTACACCATCATTGCCGATGATGAAAAACTCTTGGGCTTACAAACAGAAATTGATACCATCCTCGCCAATTTCGACAAATGCCTTTCCTCGTGGCGCGATTCATCTATTGTGAACATGATTTCCAATGCGGATACAGGATTGCTTGTTTTCAAAGACATCAATGGTTATTTCAATCGCTGTTTTGCTGCCTCACAAGAAGTGTATCAACTGTCTGACGGTGCTTTCGACCCGTCTGTTTTTCCACTCGTTTCCGCTTGGGGCTTTATGAAAGACCCAGCAATTTCTATGTCGCAAACGCAAGTAGATTCTGTTTTGCAACTTGTTGGATTTTCTGAAGGTATCGATTATGAACGGGATTTGTTGGAAGACGACAAACACCAACTCAAAAAATTCGCCATCAAAAAGTTGAGAAAATCTTTGAAGCTGGATTTCAACGCCATTGCCCAAGGGCTTTCGGTGGATGTGTTGTGCGAATTTTTAGATGAGCAAGGATTCGAAAATTACTACGTAGAAATTGGTGGCGAACTCCGTGTAAAAGGCACAAACAAAGAAGGTGTTCCTTGGCGCATTGGCATCGACTTGGCAGATGAAAGCAATGATGTTTCAACGGAGAACAGAACTTTTTCTGCTATTATTTCGATTAGTAATCGAGCCGTTGCTACATCAGGAAACTATAGAAAATTCTATGAGAAAGATGGCAAAAAATACAGCCACACCATCGACCCCAAAACAGGCTATCCGGTGCAGCATAATTTGTTGAGCGCGACTGTAATTGCCGAAAACGCAACATTTGCCGATGCCATGGCCACTGTGTTTATGGTTTGGGGAACAGAAAAAAGTATTGATTTCGTAAAAAATCACCCGGAATTGAAACTCGAAATTTTGCTGCAATTTATGGATGAAAATGGGAAAATGAATAAGTACCTTTCGCCAGGAATGCAAAAATTGCTTGTTGAATGATGACTCATTTGCCCAAAGATTTTGTTGAACGCATGCGAGCACAACGCCTCGATGCAGATCAATTATTCGAAGCACTCAATGAAGCTCCACCAACATCAATTCGCTTGAATCCGCGGAAAAACGCAAGTGTTTTTCATGATGCTGAACAAGTGCCATGGTGTGCTTCGGGACGCTATTTGACCGAGCGACCATCCTTCACCAAAGATCCGCTTTTTCATGCAGGAGTTTATTATCCGCAAGAAGCTGGCTCCATGTTTATCCATGCCATTTTGCAACAATTGGAAATTTCAGAAAATGCTGTGGCGCTCGATCTATGCGCTGCACCCGGAGGAAAATCGACCATTTTATTGGACAATCTCTCGGAAAATGCCTTGGTGATTTCCAATGAAATTGCCCGTAATCGTGCTTTTATTCTACGCGATACTTTGACCAAATGGGGCGCTTCCAATGTGTTGCTTACCAATAAATCGGCCACCGATTTCAAGCGATTTCAAGGACTCTTTGATTTGGTTTTGGTCGATGCACCCTGCTCTGGCGAAGGCATGTTTCGCAAAGATAAAAACGCACGCAGCGAATGGTCACCCGGAAACGCAGCCACATGCGCACTCCGACAAACAGACATTCTCGCAGATATTTGGCCCGCACTCAAAACCGACGGCTATTTGATTTATTCCACGTGCACCTTCAATCCCGAGGAAAACGACAAGCAAATCCAAGGGCTACTGGAAAACCAAGATTGTGAACGCCTTGAACTTCATTTTCCAGATGAATACAACTTGGAAAAAACCAAATACGGCTTTGCCTGTTTGCCCCATTTGATGCGCAGCGAAGGATTTTATTTCTCTGTTTTGCGCAAAAAAGAACGCGTTCAAGATTATGCTATCCGCAAGTCGAAAAAGCAAGTTGGTAAAGAAAATGTCTTTCCGCTGCCTCTACACGAAAACATGCAAGCCACTGAAATTCAGGGACATTTTTACCAAGCACCGAAAAATCAAATCGAACTGATGTTGCACCTCAACGAACAACTCGGCTCCATGAAATTTGGCACGCGCTTGGGCGAATTCATCCAACAAAAATTCAACCCGCACTTTGAATACGCCATGGCTGTGCATGCATCAAAAACGTTTCCACAAGTAGAACTCAACCTAGACCAAGCCCTGCTCTACCTCAAAGGCAACAGCATTGAAGTAGCTGGCAAAGATGGTTGGCACATGGCTGCTTACCAAAATTCAACGCTCGGTTGGTTCAAAAAAATCGGAAATCGAATCAACAATTATTACCCGAAGGAATTGAGAATTCGGATGGAGGTGTTGTAAAAAGTGGTTTAATTTTCGTATTTATCTTTCATAAAAAAATTAGTAACTTTGTGTAAAACGAAAGAGTCATGGTCACAATCACAATAAATAACAGAACCAAAGAAGCAAAAGCAATTTTAGAAATGTTACGTGCCTTCAGTTTTATTCAGTTTCACGATCAGGAACACTTTAATAATAAAACGCTCACTTCTCTTCGGGAAAAACAAAAAGGGAAAGTGATAACAGCAAAAGATTCAAAAGAATTGATGAACAAGTTGCTTTCTTGATGTACAGTATTCAGGCAACGAATCAATTCAAAAGGGATACCAAGCTTTGTGTAAAAAGAGGTTTAAATATAGAATTGCTATCTCAAGTTATTGAATTTCTTGAACAAAGTGGAAAGCTCTCAGCTGCTTTCAAACCTCATATTCTCAAGGGCAATTATAAAGGCTTATGGGAATGTCATATTAAACCTGACTGGCTTTTAATTTGGGAACAAGATGATTTAGAAAAACTTATAACCCTGCATAGAACTGGTACCCATTCAGACTTGTTTAAGAAATAGTACATCGGCCTAATCTGAAAGGCTCAAAATTTTCATAAAAAAGTAACTTTCCGCAGCCTTGTTCGTCGTATTAAAAACTACATGCTAATGAAAGCCTACGTTGCTACAAAATATGGAGGTCCTGAGGTTCTGGAACTGGTGGAACTCGAAAGGCCAAAAGTGGGTCCGAACGAAATCTTGGTAAAAATTCACGCAACGGCTGTAAACTCAGGTGATGTGCGTGTTCGAGGCTTACAAGTGGAAGGTTTCCTGAAAGTGGTGATGCGTTTGGTTTTGGGTTTCAACAAACCAAGAAAACCTGTTTTGGGTATTGTATTTTCTGGTGTTGTTGCCGAAAAAGGTGCGCTTGTGACGCAATTCGATGAAGCCGATGCCATTTTTGGTATGACCGGCTTTTCCTTTGGCACTTTTGCAGAATATGTGGTGGTCAAGGAGAAGTCATCTGCCGTTTTGAAGCCAAAAAATGCCAGCCATGAAGAGGCCGTTGCCCTAGTTTTTGGAGGCACAACTGCCCTTTACTTTCTCAGAAAAGCAGGCCTTGAAAACATGATTCGTCCGCGTATTTTGATTTACGGTGCCACAGGTTCGGTGGGCACATCGGCAGTGCAATTGGCCAAACATTATGGCGCTCATGTTACGGCGGTTTGCGGCCCTAGCGGCATGGACTTAGCAAAATCTTTGGGAGCCGACGAGGTGCTCGACTACACCCAAAACTGGCAAAACAGCGCCAAAAACATGGACCTTGTTTTCGATTGTGTTGGAAAAATCAAAAAGAAAGATTGCAAAGAAATCCTCAATCAAAGAGGAAAATTCCTCACCGTTGATAGCCTCGACACAGCGCGAGAAAGCAAGGAGCAATTGGCACTTTTGGCACAACTTTTCGACGCCGAAAAACTGCAACCCGTGATTGACAAAACCTTTGATTTTAAAGACATGCAAGCCGCACATGCTTATGTGGATTCTGGTAGAAAAAAAGGGAATGTGGTGGTGCAACTTTAATAATTTAATTGCAAAACGGTGAGTTTTGACGAACCTTTAAAATCCATTAAATTGAGATATTTCGAATAAATGTTTCAATTAACAATGTTTAGGCTTTGTGTTTTTGCAATAATGGCTTATCGGGTTTGTTCTTTATCAAGAAATTTGTCCTAGTTCATTTAAACGTTATTCTCACCCCACTCTTAATTTAGCAGCATCTTTCCACAAATAATGGGGCATTGGTTCATTCAATTCCCATTCTATACTCATTGGTTTAGATCCAGAATAATTATTTATGGAGCCTTCACCAACAAAAACATATCCCATTGTATTTCCAAACTCATCATTTGCTTTTTCCCTTACAAAAAGTAAAATCGTTTTTTTATCTTGTTTATGATTTATATAGGATTTTCCTTTCGGGGTATCTGGTCCGGCTTTATTTTGACTTTGCCAATGAAACAAGTGTTCATTTACTGCATAATCGTCATACATCGTAGATGGTGAAAAGTTCTCCTCGGATTTGATTAAATTAATAAACAGCAGTTCTGTGTTTAGTTTAGAATTCTCAGCAACCCCTTCTCTATTTGATGATTTTCTCTCAAAACTACTTAAACCAAATGCAGCAAGAATTTGACCTCTAGTATAGCGGGCATGTAATTTTAATGGCTGTTGATAAGGTAAATCTATTTCAACTTCTTTAAAATCAATATTATCAAGTAAGATTTCAAGGAACTCAATTATTTCTTCAACCAATACTTTGTTCTGACCGATTTGATTAATTGAATCTTCTAATGAATCAAAGCCACCTGCTACTTGCCACACATCATAGTGGAGCATTAACGCCATCGAACGTTCAATCTCCGAAAATTCCTCCAATTTTATTCTGAAATCCTTTTTAGCAAGTTTTATTATAAAACTGAAATAGCTACTTGATGCTGTTGAAAGCCATTTGTTCTTAATTGCGGATAATATCTGATTCTCATTTTCTGTTTGAAAGTCATCTATAATTTTTGCCATTTGACAAAACCGTTTCCAACCGAAATCTCTATTTTTCTTATAAAACAACTGCAATGGGATGTTATTGAACTCAATGAAATTTCTAAGGTTCAATGGGAGTGTTGTTTGGTTTTGAAAAGATTGAACTTTCTGAATTAGCTGTTTTATATTTAAAGAAGTTGCAGCTTCTATATTTTTTAAAATCACCTCTTTTGCTTTTTTCTCTAAAACGATAGAACAGCCGAGAGGCAAATGAGGAAAGTTATCTTCAACCTCTTTTTTCACAGGGGTTGAGGTTTTTCCTATCATTGCTCTGAATTTATTTTCGAAATTATATTCAGGTCTCGAATTTCCTACAAAATCAAGAACTGTCAAACAATCCTTTCCATCTGCCAATCTCAATCCTCTTCCTAACTGCTGAAGGAAAATGGTTAAACTTTCTGTTGGTCTCAAAAATAAAACAACATCAATTTCTGGAATATCAACACCTTCATTAAATATATCGACCACAAATAAATAATTGATTTCTTTTTTTTGGAGTTGGCTTCTGACAGCATCTCTATTTTGGGTGTTTGTGCTCGCTAAATAATCAGCTTTAAAACCTGCAATGGAAAATTTCTCTGCCATAAACTTTGCATGCTCAATAGTAACACAAAAACCAAGTGCCCTAACTTCATTGAAATCTTTAGTATATTTATCAAGAGCAGCAATAATTTCTCCAACACGTCTATCATTTCCGGTATAAACATTACTTAATTCACTGGAAACATAACGACCTCTCTCCCAATGAACTTTGGTCAAATCAACGCTGTCCGAAATTCCAAAATATTGAAATGGACACAACAATTTTCTATTTAGTGCCTCGGGTAATCTAATTTCTGCCGCAATTCTATTGTGAAAATCCTCTTTAATATCACCACCATCCATTCTTTCAGGTGTGGCAGTAAGACCCAATAAAACTCTGGGATTAAAGTGATTTATTATACCTCTATAGGATGAGGCTGTTAAATGGTGGCACTCATCAATTATGATGTAATCGAAAAAATCTTGAGATAACTCAAGATTTTCAAGTCGGTTGTTAAGGGTTTGAATAGAAGCGAAAACGTAATCGTAGTTTGTTGGCACTTTTCCGTCTACCCACAGTTCACCAAAATTATTGTCTCTCAATATTCCTTGAAAGGTAGAAAGAGCTTGCTCCAGAATCTCTTTTCGATGTGCTAAAAAAAGAAGTTTTGCAGATTTCTTCTCCTTTTTAAAATTCTTATAATCAAATGCGGAAATAACTGTTTTTCCTGTTCCCGTTGCGGCTACTACAAGATTTCTATATCTATTATGAACAGACCTTTCAACCTCTAATTTTTCAAGAATTTCATTTTGAAAAGGGTAAGGCTTTAAATCAAAAAAGGCCGATGGGTTTATTGGACCTGCTGTTGTAATCTTTCCTTTGCTCAATGATTCTAAGAGTTTCTCTTTATGAATATTGTCGTCAAAAACTTCAAAATCGTCACTTTTCCAATAAGAGTCAAAAGTCTTTTGAAATTTGTCAATGATATGGCTGACTTCCTTTGTGGTGATTTTTACATTCCACTCTAATCCATCAGTAAGAGCAGATCTAGAAAAATTAGAAGATCCAATGTAACCAGTATGAAAACCAGTGTTTCTGTAGAACAAATAAGCTTTGGCGTGAAGTCTTTCGTTTCCAGTGTTGTATGATATTTTTACCCGTGTATTGTCCAACTTTGAAAGCAATTGAATTGCTTTGTAATCTGAAGCACCCATATAAGTTGTAGTAATCACTCTTAATCGACCACCTCTCTGGGTAAATTCTTTGAGCTCTCGCTCCAAAATGATAATACCTTTGAATTTAATAAATGAAACTAGTAAGTCAATTCTATTCGATGAAAGTATCTCTTTTTTGAGTTCGCTTTCCAGGGAAAGACCTGTATTACTTCCTCCAGTAAACAACTCGCTGTGCGTTAGTCTTGTGTACGGAGTAATTTCTTTCAGATGAAGATCTAAATTAGAAAAATGAGCATCAATTTTATTGAATACTGCTTTTAATATTTCTCCGTCACTTTCAATCAAATCCTTGTCAAAATCATTGTCTTTCAACTCTGATTTTAAAAACTGAATGATTTTGTTCGCTATTTCAATCTGATCCTCAATTTGGTGTTCTCCTCGCAATAAATCAAGAGCACCCTTAATTGTTTTTGATAAATGGCGCGAAATGATGATTGATGCCTCTTCCTTATCTATCTTAGATTTGTTTATATAAAACGTATGTTTATTGAGCTCATTAATTTTGATCGAGACCAATTGCGTTACTAGCTCTTCATATATTCCTTGATTCATAAGCTCAAATATTCTTTAACAATTGGAACGTCAGCCTCTGCCCAATCTAAATTCAACAAATTATCTTTTACAAGATACTTAAAATCAGTATGTTCATTAAGTCTAATTTGTCCACCAACTTGTTTCGCAAGAAATGGTATCAGCTCAATAGAAATATTTGGATAATGAAATACAGATGAATTTAGTCTTTTTGAAACCGCTATATCCAAATTTAATTCTTCCTTTATTTCACGAACTATACATTCTTCTTCACTCTCTCCGGATTCAACTTTACCTCCTGGAAATTCCCATTTTAAAGGCAAACTCATTTCTTCACTTCTTTGCACAACCAGTACTCCTATTTCATTTTCAATAATTGCACAAGTTACTCTTACCATAATTAAATTAGATTTTCAGCTACACTAAAAAATTTGCATATTCATGAAACCGTGTTAATACTTTTAAAGAAACAATCAGGAAAAAATTACTTTCTTTTGGCTACTCATTCCCTTATTTCAAGACTCCGTTATTTAAAAGTATGTATGCAATAATTAGGATAGCATGCGGTTTTATTTTTTTTAAACAAATTAAAAGTTTAGTTTTTATCTTAATTCAATTAAAAAATTCCACGGTCTATCATTTCACCTCCCATCATCCTAAAATTTACATTTTTTTCAGTCTGTTTGAATTATTGGACTCTTTAACAAGTTTATGCATTCGCATTCCGTTCCCCGCCACAAATATACAACCTCAACCCATCCAAAAAAACAAGATTATTCCCCTTTTTTCAATTTCTTGTGTTTGTGCTGCGTGACTGGTGCGTGTTAGTCATCACTCCCCTCCCAAAACCTCCTCAATCTTCCCTGCCAAGAGTTCAACATCTACTTTAGCAAGCGGGTGTTCGGTGTTGGCTAAACTAAAAAACGAAGCATTGGGTAATTTATTGACCGCGTTTTGGGTTTCTTCGAGCGTTACCATCACATCGCGTTCGCCAAGTCCGATGAAACATGGGTTTTGGATGGAGGAAAAACGGCTGGCGAGGAGCTCATTGTTGCCCAAATCGAGCATAAGTTGGGCGGTGTTGCGCATGTTTTCTTTCCAAAGGTCTGCGCCGTGGAGTTGTGCCAAATAAGCGGCAAACTTGGGCACTTTTTCTTCGATGATATCTGGGTTCAGCATGCGCACTTCTTGGGCAGCGGCTTCAGGTGTCCAGTGGAATTTGGTTCCCAAAGTAACGATGCGTCCCAACAAATTCGGGTGTTCGGCAGCCAAATACAAGGCCACGTAGCCACCCATGCTGTAGCCGAAAACATCGGCGCCGTGGAGTTCATTGGCTTCAATAAACGCGTGCAAGTTTTCAGCAAAATGAGGCACGGAAAAGTCTTTTCCTATCGCTGTTTGTCCGTGGCCGTCAAACTCGAGGGTATACACGTCAAATTTTTCAGTCAAGGCTTTTTCCAAAGCTACCAATTCAGCCGAGGCACCCAAGGCACCGTGAAGGAGGATTATTTTTCTCATGATTCATCCAAATTTTCATCCAAAATTTCTGGCTCTTTATCCACCAAAGAAACCAAGCGCGCCAAAACAATAGCTGGAAACAGCATGCCCGCCGCAGATAAAAATACGGCCAACATTTTCACAGCCATATTTTCGGCCACGATGTCTCCAAAACCAACTGTAGTAAGCGATGTTAAACTGAAATACATAAACTGCGCATAGTCAGATTCATTGCCTTGCAGCGCGATACTTCCGGTAATCGAACTGCCTTTGAGGTGGTGTATAAAACCCGTGGTCAAAGCACCATAAACAGCAATGAGCATGTAAATATTCAAGGCACCAATGATGCGGTAAAAGTTGATGCACTTGTCGCGAAAAAGCAGTTTCACATTGATGTAAATGAACAAAAGCACATTCAGTAAGGTAACAATGTTGAACATGAAATTGGTGTCTTGATCGATGAGAAAATCGTTCACAAATAAAAAAATCTGCAAGCCCATCAGAATGAGCGCAATCCAAATCAACTTGTTTTTGTGTTCATAAAACAAACCAGAAAGAAGCAGCACCAAAAAGATAGCTTGCATCAACAAGGGATAATAATAACCCTCTTCAATCAGAATAGGCAAAACGAAAACCAAAAATGCCAAAACGAACATCTGCGACACAAAACTCGCATCGGAAAGCCAATATTTTTTGACAGATTTTATCATTACTTGTAATTATCAATTCTAAAATACATACACTTCATTCTACACTCACTTCCATCGTGATTTATCACGATGCTCCTCCCCTCACTTCCGTAGTGATTTATCACGATGCTTTTAATTTTATCACGATACTTTTAATCCCGACGATTTTTCACATACGTTTCCAACCACTGATCTTGTTCCCACATCATGTGTAATATATTTTCGCGAGCCGCATAACCATGACTTTCGTGCGGCAATAAAACCAAACGCGCTATGCCACCCAAACCTTTGATGGCACCAAACAAACGCTCGCTTTGCAAGGTAAATGTACCTGGATTGTTGTCGGCATCGCCGTGAATCAACAGAATTGGTGTTTTGATTTTATCAGCATGCGTGAAAGGCGACATGCGCAAATACAAGTCTCGGTCGTCCCAAAAACTGCGTTCTTCAGATTGAAACCCGAAAGGCGTCAGGGTTCTGTTGTAGGCCCCGCTTCGTGCAATACCCGCGGCAAACAAATCGGTGTGCGCCAGCAAATTTGCAGTCATAAAAGCCCCGTAGGAATGTCCACCCACAGCGATGCGCTTTCTATCGCCAACACCCATGGCATCCAATTTATCGATGGCCGCTTCTGCATTGGCAATCAACTGCTCTATGAAGCTGTCGTTGGGTTCTTTATCGCCCTCGCCAATGATTGGAAAACTGGCATTGTCTAAAATAGCATAGCCGCGCGCTGCCCAGTAAATTGGCGAACCGTAAAACAACTGCGTGAATTTATGTGGAGATTCTTTCACCTGACCCGCTTCATCGGCGCTTTTAAATTCGGTAGGATAAGCCCACATAAAAACCGGCAGTGGCCCGTCCTTCTCTTTGTTGTAACCCGCTGGTAAATACAATGTTCCATTCAGCGCAACGCCATCTTTACGCGTATATTCAATTTTTTCCTTGGTCACGCCCATAAACGACTCATAGGGATTCGGGAAAAAAGTGATTTGCTTGGTCGTTTTCTGTCCGAGTACTCTAAAATGGTAATTCGGATTGCTTGTAGGGCTTTCAATGCGAGTGATTAAGGTCAATTTTTCCCAATCAATAACGCGAATTATTGCCTCGTAAGTTGATTTGCCCTCAGCGCGCCACAAACGTTTGGTTTTGAATGTTGCCAAATCAAATTCATCTACAAAAGGTCGGTTGCCCTCGGGTGAATAACCTTCACCCGTGAGGTACAATTTCTTGCCTTTTTTATCCAATTTCAATGAACGGAAGCGCCCGTTGGCATCCAATTCTGTTGCAAAATTACCGAGCTGTTTGTACAACTCTTGTGTAGAACGTTTTTCGATCAAGCGTGGGGCTAACTTCGTGTTTCCTGGACTGAAAAGATAAGAAGCCGTTTCTCTGGTTTTCCACCAACCTTCAAATAAAATGGCTGTATTTATGTTCCCCCAAGTGATACCACGGTAGCGCAATTTGGTTTTGGCAATCATTTCTGGACTACCCGAGAAAGGCGCCGCATGTTGGTACACAAAATCGCGAAATTCTACTTCTTTAGCCGGGTCACCCCCATCTTGCGCCTCACACCAAACCAAAGTTGCTGGATGATCAGCGCGCCATGAAAAATATCTGCGACCTTTTTCCACAGCATCAAATCCTTTGGGCAATTCTTCAATCAATGGCTTACTGTAGAACTGATACGTCAACTTTCCCGTGGTGTTGTAAACATTGGTCTGCTCAGGAAAACGATTGTAAGGCACAATGTAAGAGTATGGTTTTTCATAAAACGAAATTCGAATCAATTGACCATCAGGTGAATATTCAATATCCGAGAAAATTCTCTCGGGTAAAAAGATATTCTGACTGGCATTCAACTCAATTTTATCCAAACGCGAAGTGGCATAATACTCAAAAAACGCCTCGTCTTGTTTGTTGCGCAACAGGTCTTGATAGGTGCGAACCGGTGCACTATTTCCCGTAGCTTCTTGAACGGCAGGTCCTGTAGGCAAAGCTTTTTTCGGCTTCACGCGATTTTCTGGAAGCACTTGAATCAACAGCGATTTAGAATCAGGACACCAAGTGAAAGGATTCCCCATCACGCCATTCAATTTTGATTTGCCCAAAGCCGAAGCCGAAGCCGTTTCCACATTCAAAATGTAAAGAAAAATACCTTCGTCTGTGGTATTGGTGAATGCCATCAATTTGCCATCGGGCGACATTCCAAAATCGGACAAACGCGGATTTTTAGGCAAGCCAGAAACTTGGCGTTCGTTGCTCGTTTTCAGTTCTAAAACTTTCAAATTTTTGTAATAGGTTTTTCTCGATTGTCCATTCGAAGCTGGATCAATGCGAAGTCCACCCAAGCGAATTTCTTCTTCAGCCAGTTCATCCAAACCCTTGAAAACATTGCGTTCGAATAGGATTCCAAAGCGATTGGTTTGCTCAATCATCATGGAAGGTGTGGGCACAATATCTACCAATTTTCGGATTTCCTCTGGCGGCATTTGGTATTGCACATCGAGTTGAGCGAATGCTGAAAAATTAAGCAATCCAGCTAAAAAAAGAAATAGTTTGTTCATCTATATTGAATTTATTGGAGGCAAACTTAGGAAAAACTATGCAATTAAATTAGTCGTTTTTGCCAACTAAAATATAGTAATACCCCATTCTACCTGAAGTTGAAAAAATGAGTTGTTGCGCATTGGTTTTGGCAACGTCTGTGAACATACTCAACATATTGATTTTATTGAATGGTTCTGCATTGTAGCCCAAAACGTTATGCGTTTTTAATGTACCACTTGCACTTACTTCTACCCGAGCCAAAAAGTTGAAGGTAGAGCGCTGTGATAAATACCTTGTGCCTCGTTTGGGATTGGGTTCAAAATTGTCCGTGTTGTCGTTAAAAACAAGATTCAATTCCTCGCCTTTCAGCAATACTTCAAAAGATTGAATGAGGTCGATGCTGCCGCGGTACATTTTTGGGATTTTTACCGACCAGAGAATCTTCCCGTTTTCAGCGATGCGCGTCACAAAAATGTGTTCATAGTTGTAAATAATTCTGTTTAGGGCGCCTCCTTGAGTCACGCCGCTCGATTCATAGGTCAAATATTGAATTTCTCCAATCATCGAGATTTCACCACTTGGATGTCGAACAAATTGAATGGGCACAATTTCGCGGTTCAATTTCAAATCACGTCCCGCTTCAATTTCACGTTCAGCCTTGCGTTTTTGTCGTTCAGAAAGCCCATTCATCATCACATCGTTTTTAATCAAATCGAAGCGCACATTGTAATGCTCCAAGGATGACCTGTCAAACTCTGTAGAAACCACTCCGACGCCTGCATTAAAGCGCTTGATTTCAGCATAATAACCAATGAGCAAAACATTGCCTTGTGGATTAAACTCAATTCTAGCATTTTGTAAAAGCCCTTCTTTGAAAATGAATTTACCCATTTTTAAAACTCCTTCATGAAAATGCAACAACGCAAAACTGGGGTCTTCACTTTTCTTATCTGCAATTTTTTGTCCCAAGAAAAATAAATCTCCGCCATCATCAATTAAGGTATGATTGATATTGAAATCCATTTTATCAACGGTCATGTCAATGCGTTCGCTGCGTTCAATATTGCTCAAATCAGCATTCATTACCACCACATAGCGGTAGTCGTTTTCTTGTCGCCCAACCAAGGGAACACGTTTCTGGGGAATGAAAGAAAACAAGATTTTCTGTTCGTTTGGCGAAAATTTAACGTCAAATCTCAGGGAACCTGTTTCATTTTCGGAATTAAAAATCTTAAGTCGGTCAGACAACAAGAGTCGCTCAAAATCAACTTCTTGCACATAAAAAACATAGGATTTATCGTTGCGTAAAAACTCAGATGAAATCACCAAAACACGGTTATTGACACGTATCACATCTTCAATTTCAAAGCGCTGTTCGTCGATATCCTTGGTGATTTCTGTTTGCATGCGATTGCGCAATTCCAAATCCAATTTTTCAATAAAAAATCTGCGTTTTCTGAAACCTCGATACACCTGTTCGCGCAGCACCAAAAAACCATCGTTCATTTGTTCGGCAAACAAAATTCTAGGGATTCCACTATCGTCCGTTTTGATGGGTTCGACAGCCAAATTCACATACCAACTGTTGTTTTGCGCAGCGATTGGCACAGCAAACACAGGACATATCGTTAAAAAAAACAAGAAACTCAATCTTTTCAAAACACCCATATTTCTCAGTATAAATGGCTCGCCACACAACAAATTTGCTCAGCGAAAATAATGGTAAATATAAACAAATATTCGGCTAATCAGCGCATGTAAAATTGAGAATTATGAATGAGTCATGATAACATCTACCAAGTTTATTTCAAAAAAATGCTCAGCACTATGAAGAATAGTTGTACTTTTGTTTCCCGTAGTTACACAAGCAAAACGCAATGTCAAATAGTACCAAATACGTTTTTGTAACCGGGGGCGTTACATCATCATTAGGCAAAGGAATTGTTTCCGCATCTCTTGCCAAATTACTTCAAGCCAGAGGTTATAGAGCCACCATCCAAAAATTAGACCCCTACATCAATATTGATCCGGGTACTTTAAATCCTTATGAGCATGGGGAGTGTTTTGTGACCGACGATGGTGCAGAAACCGACTTAGATTTAGGGCATTATGAGCGTTTTTTGAATATTCCTACTTCGCAAGCCAACAACGTAACTACAGGCAGAATTTACCAATCCGTTATCGAAAAAGAACGTCGTGGCGATTATTTGGGCAAAACTGTTCAAGTGATTCCACACATCACCGATGAGATAAAATCACGCATACAAATCCTCGGTCAAACGGGCAATTACGACTTCGTGATTACAGAAATTGGAGGAACTATTGGCGATATCGAGTCTTTGCCCTATGTTGAAGCAGTTCGACAAATGCTTTGGGAATTGCCAGAAGATTGTTTGGTGATTCACTTGACTTTGGTGCCTTACTTGGCTGCTGCTGGAGAATTGAAAACCAAACCTACTCAACACAGCGTGAAAGCTTTATTGGAGTTGGGTGTGCAACCAGATATTTTGGTTTGTAGAACAGAACATCATTTGGATGAAGGTTTGCGTGGTAAAATTGCCAAATTTTGTAACGTTTCTATCAACGCTGTTATTGAGTCTATAGATGCCAAATCCATTTACGAAGTGCCTTTGTTGATGATGGCTGAGAAATTGGATGAAGTGGTCCTCAAAAAACTAAACTTACCAACCGATAGCGAACCAAAATTGGACAAATGGAAAGAGTTTTTGAATCGCTTGCACCACCCTACCAAAACGGTGAACATTGGTTTGATTGGGAAATATGTGGAATTGAAAGATTCTTATAAATCCATCAGCGAAGCCTTGATTCACGCAGGCGCCAGCAATGGAGTTAAAGTAAATATTGAATGGATTCACTCTGAAAAAATTGATACCAACAACATTGCCGATGCTTTGAAAAATTTAGACGGTATCTTGGTTGCTCCCGGATTTGGATCACGTGGCATTGAAGGAAAAATTGAAGCCATTCGCTATGCCAGAGAAAATAAAGTGCCTTTCTTAGGTATTTGTTTGGGCATGCAATGTGCTGTAATTGAGTTCGCTAGAAATGTATTAGGTCACACTGGTGCACATACCACAGAAATTGATAAAGATGCTGCTCATCCTGTTATCAGCATGATGGAAGAGCAAAAGCAGATTTTGGATTATGGCGGCACGATGCGTTTGGGTGCATATCCTTGCGAATTGAAGGATGGTTCGAAGGTATTTGAAGCCTACCAACAAAACCGTATTTCTGAGCGCCACCGACACAGATATGAATTCAACAACGACTACCTTGAGGCATTTGAAGCGGCTGGCATGAAAGCTACGGGTATCAACCCTGAATCGAACTTGGTTGAAGTCGTTGAAATTCCCGAACACCCTTGGTTTGTTGGCGCGCAATTTCACCCAGAATACAAGAGTACTGTGGATAATCCGCATCCGCTTTTTGTAGCTTTTGTGAAGGCGGTGGTGGCTGACTCCTAAAACAACCCCAACTGCCCATCTACTTCTACCTCTTCAATCCGCACTTTATACCCCGAATGTTTGCGGATATTCAACACACTGCCATCCTCAAAGATGAAATATTGTCCGCGGATGCCCATGAGTTTTTTGGTGAGCAAAGGGACTTTTTCCAATTGCATGCTTTGCACTTTGAGCGGATATTTGAGCACAGGATAGTTCAAAATTTGCAGTTCATCATTCTCAGAAAAGAAGACACCCAAATCTTGTGGGAGCGCATTTTCCAAACGCCATTTTTCTTCCAATAAGTCGATTTCTTCATTGCAATCGTTGGTGAGCATCTTGCGCCAATTGGTTTTGTCGGTGAAAAAATCTTTCATAGCCACTTCAATGCGTCCAGCTTCGTAGCGATTCGGTGTTTCCGCAAAAATGACCGCTTTGTGTGCGCCTTGATCAATCCAGCGATTCACCAAATTCGACTTGCGGGTCACGCCCACTTTCACGGTATCCGTTTGTGCCAAATACACCACATGCGCCTGATTGTGATTTTCTTGTTCCCATTGCACATCTCTCCCCTCTCCCAAATGTCCACGACACAATTCTGGACGAATCACACAAGGCGAATTCTCCGGACTTGAATCGAAACACGGAAAACAATAGCCATCGTTGTAGGTCTTTTTGATGGAAGCGCTGCATTTCACACAACGAATTTCTTGCAAAAAACTCAACTGAATCGTTTTTCCAACCCATTGATTGGCAATCGTTTCTGCTAATTTGTATTGAATCGTATCGCCATTTAAAGCAACGGGCATTTTTTTTAAGAATCCTTCGAAAGTCATGGAGCGAAGGTAAATATTTATTTCATCCATGAATTCAAACTACCTTTGCACCATGCGAAAAGAAATCGAACAACTTGTGGCGCCATTGGGCATCACCGTTTTAACCCCAATTCAAGAAGAAGCATTAGCACAATTTAAAAATTACCGCGAAACCATACTTTATGCTCCAACGGGAACAGGCAAAACTTTGGCTTTTTTACTGCCTTTGGTCGAACTTTTGAGAAGTGAATCGGCAACAGATGGTGTTCGAGCACTGATTCTTTCGCCCACGCGGGAATTGGCCACGCAAATTGAAAGTGTATTCAAATCTTTGAAAACTGAATTTGGCATCACGGCTTGTTATGGTGGACATTCGCTGCAATCTGAAAAGAACAACTTGGCATCAAATCCAGCTGTTGTTGTTGGTACGCCAGGACGTTTGGTAGATCATATTGAAAGAGAGCATTTGAACCTCAATGGCGTGCAATTTTTCATTGTGGATGAATTCGACAAATGTCTTGAAATGGGATTTCAGGAGGAAATTTCCGCGATTTTCAAAGAAATGGGTAATCTGAATAAACTCATTTTCGGATCGGCAACAAAAATGCATCAATTCCCTGATTTCATTCCGTTGTCTAATCCAATTTTCATTGACCGCACCCAACAAGACGATCAGCCAGACATAACACTATATGGAATAAAAACCATTGGCGATAAATTGGATACTTTCAAACATTTGGCGTCGCAATTTCACCAAGAGCGCATTATCATTTTCTGCAATTTCAGAGAAGATGTAGAGGACATTTCGGCGTTCCTCAAAGAACAAAACATGGCCGTTGCAGCTTATCATGGCGGATTGGAGCAAGACGAACGCGAGCGGGCATTGATCAAATTCAGAAACAACACTTCCCCCATTTTGGTCTGTACAGACATTGGTTCTAGAGGTTTGGACATTCCTGAAGTAAAACACATCATTCACGCCAATTTACCCGATAAATTGGATGCTTTTATCCACAGAAATGGTCGCACCGGTCGCATGACAGAAAACGGGAGCGCTTATCTTTTCTTGGAAGACATCAAAAGAGCGAAATTCGAAGTGCCATCCACCCAAAATTTTGAAATTGAAACACACCACAAATACGTGCATCCTGGCTGGACAACCTTGTATTTCAGTGGCGGTAAAAAGAACAAAATCAACAAGATAGACCTCTTCGGCTTCTTGTGCAAACAAGGCGAATTGACCAAAGAAGAAGTTGGTGTGATTGCTGTTTTGGATTACACCTCTTATGCTTCCGTAAAATCAAAAGACGTAAAATCACTGCTGAATAAACTGCGCAGCGCTAAAGTAAAGGGTCAAAAGTTGAAGATAGATGTAGCGTATTAGGGCTGTTGGCGATTAGCTGTTGACGGTTGGCTACTTTGTCAAAGTTTAGCCAGAAAGCCAAAAGAACAGAACACCGTATTTTGTGTTTGGAATTTCAAAAAAAACAACCGATAAGCACTTATACAAAGTTAGCGGTTGGCAGCTGTTATTAAAATATGCTGCAGGATTTTATTTAGGCACGAGATGCATCGCGTGCCTAAATAAAATCGCGTTCCAACAAAAAAATCCAATTCACATTCGGGCGTATATCATATCCGATTAACTTTGTCAAAAAATTAATTACCATGGGAGCACATCACGACGAACACGATCACGATCACGGACATGTTGAAGATCACGGAACATACTTTGATAGTTCAACAATTGCATTGGGCACAATTTATACCTTATTTGTAATTGGTACTTTGGCTTCAATCCTGATTTGGGGATAGAATTAACCGATAATCATAAAAAAAGCGCTTCAATAGAGCGCTTTTTTTGTGCCGAAAAATAAAAAAATGCAGACCAATAAGCCGGATTCTGTAAAACGCCGATTAAAAACCAGCGCCTCTTCATCATTTATCTCGACTTGCTGTCACCAACAAGCTCTAGCGACCTACCCTCCGAAATCGGGCGAGCAACCCTTAGCCAACCGAGGTTGACGATTCGGTTTACATGGTCTTTCAGCGCGTAAGGTTTACCTTGCCCCAAACATCACTGCTTGAGCGGTGGGCTCTTACCCCACCTTTTCACCCTTACCCCTACCGAAATAGAGGCGGTTTTCCTTTCTGCGGCACTTTCTGTTGCTTTGCCGAAGCAAAACACCTTCCCGTTAGGAAGTACGCTGCCCTGTGCTGTCCGGACTTTCCTCCATTTCATATCTTGCGAAACGAAACAGCGATGAAGTAGTCTGCGGGGCAAAGGTAGGGATTTCTATTGATTAGGCTAATTGTTGCCCCAACTCATCCAAATCCACCCCATCAAAATTGCCAGAGGTCATGAAGAGAATAACTTGTTTGTCGCACAATTCTGCTTGAATTTTATCCAAAACGTCCTGTGTGGTGTTGACCACATGTACACCCGAGCCAAAAGCGGCTTGCACATCATCAATACCAATTTCATCAAGGCGCTTATGGGCCACGACCGAGGGATTGAAATATACCAAGGCATCGTCTGCAGCGTTCATACAACCGAGGTATTGCGGCAAGAAATCTTTGTTCAAACTGCTGAAGGTATGGATTTCCATATAGGCGCTCAAACGATGATTCGGATATTGCTCGCGAACAGCTTTCACGGTGGCTTTCAACTTGCTCGGCGAATGCGCAAAGTCTTTGTAAACAATACGCGTATCAGATTTCCCAATCAATTGCAATCGTTTTGACGCGCCTGTGAACGTGGCCAAACTTGTGAAAAAATCATGACCGCTGATCCCCATTTGCTCAGCACAGCGCATGGCGCCAAAAGCATTTTGCAAATTGTGTGCTCCAAAAATTTGAAGTGGATACCATTGTCCATCGAAAAACACGCTCGTACCTTCTTCTTTTACTTCATACTTGGGCGTTTGATACGGGATACTTTGAATTGAAGCGGCATATTTTTCGCCAAGCTTCTTTACTTCAAGATCTTCTGCATTGTAAACCAAAGCGCCATCACCATTGATTTTCGAACAAAAAATATCGAACTGCTCCACATAATTCTCAAACGTCGGAAAGACATTGATGTGGTCCCACGCTATTCCAGAAATCAACGCGATATTGGGATGATACAGATGAAATTTGGGTCGCAAATCAGTCGGAGAAGACAGGTATTCATCACCTTCGAGAATGGCAAACTCGGCAGCATCATCCAATCGAACCATACAGTCGTAGCCATCCAATTGCGCACCAACCATGTAGTTGATATTCATGCCCAAAACTTTACAAACATGGAGCAACATACTGGTAATAGTAGTTTTTCCATGACTTCCACCAATCACAACGCGTGTTTGATTCTTGGTTTGTTCGTAGATATATTCGGGATACGAGAAAAGCGGTATGTTTAATTCTTGCGCACGTTTCAATTCAGGATTGTCTTGTCGCGCGTGCATACCTATGATTACGGCGTCTGTCAATTCATTGATGCGTTCTGGAAACCAGCCTTCTGTTTCGGGTAAAATACCCTCGTTTTTTAAACGCGTTTTGGATGGCTCAAAAATGGCATCATCAGAACCAGTAACCTGAATACCTTTTCGTTTTAGGGCGATTGCCAAGTTGTGCATGGCGCTACCTCCAATAGCAATAAAGTGAACGTGCATTTTCTACATTTTTCACGAAGATACAGGTGAACGCCATGCAAATTAGACTAAAATCACCAAAATACCCACAAAGGAAAGTTAACGAAAAAAGCCTGAGCGATATGCCCAGGCTTTTAGAATATTAAAAAGATATAGACTAGTGCTTTATGAATTTCGCGCTAGAAACCTCGTCTCCAGCTACAACTTTCACGATGTAGGCACCTTTATCAAATTTAGAAGCATCGAAAGAAACATTCTGTGTGCCTGAAGTCATGTATTCAGAATGTGTATGAACCAAGCGGCCAGAGATGTTGTAAATCTCAACTTTCACATTGGCATTATCTTTCATGTTAAAGCGAATCGTACCATCATTTTGAAGCGGGTTTGGATAAACCATAACTTCAAACTTATTGGTTGGCGCGTTATTCTGAACAAGATTATCGATATCCAACACAGAATCAGAAGCCCACATACCGCGACCAAAAGTACCGATGTAGATTTCACCTGGACGCGATGTATTAGGATGACCTTCTCTCCAGTTTTGAACGATTCTGTAAACAGGAACCTCACCAAAACCTTCAGAAGAATAAATCCATGTTGTTCCACCATTGTTTGTGAACCATACACCGTAATCTGTACCTACCAAAAGTAAATCACTGTCTGTTCTATCAACTAAAACATCATAGCATACCATGTTGGTTGTTAAATTTCCAGTAATATCTTGGAAAGTACCATTTCCTGTGGCAACATCAGCAGTAGTTGAACGGAAAATTCTTCCAGATCCACCAACACCAGCACGCGTGATTGTAACATCGCCTGGGTCAGCAGGATTTACAGAAATACCACTCACTGCTCCACCATAAATTAAGGTCTTAGTAATTGCTGGGGCTGAGCCTGAGCGCAAATCTGTTTGTGCAGAGAAATTAGCCTCGGTAGAATAAACATTACGAATGCCATCAATTCTCCACAAACCAGTAGATGTGCCTACATATACATGTTCAAGATTAGCAGAGAAAGCAATTTCACCTGTAGACATTGAACCAATTCCTGTAACCACCTGCGACCATTTCACATTAGATGAAGACAATCTTAAGGCATCACGCGTCATGTAAAGTTCACCACCATTCTTAGTAGTTTGAGTCAAAAAGATAGATTGGTATGGATCAGCTACTTTAATGGTGTCCCATGATACATTGGTGATAAATTCAAAGTTCACCATATCCAATATCTTATTAGTAACAGGATGCTGACCAAACAGACGTTCATATGTTGAAACTGTTTCTACAATGATTGTAAAGTTTGATGGAGCAGTTACTTGTAAAGTATGTCCAACTTGTGGATCCTGACCAGGTGCTGTAACATTTGTCCATGTCAAAGGATACAATTGAAATGTCGTTCCTGTGGTTAAGTCCTTAACTTGAAAATCTACAACAGTCAAAGATGGATCAAAAAACACAGTATCATCAAAATAAACGTTGTAAGCCAATGTATGAGGTATCAAATTACCAGTTGCCAAACTTGGAATCTGAATAAGAGTACCTGCAGTTGCAGTAAACGTTGGAGAATACTGAACTGAATCCTTTGAATTTTCATCAAAGAACTCACCTAAACCTAATTTTGTGAAAAAACTGAAATCGCCAGAAGCCTCGCCGTCTTCAAGACCGGTGTGACCGTACCCCACGTAATTTGGAATAAACTCTCCAAATCCAACTCCCTGATTACCTGATCTTTGAATAGCTCCGTAATACAATGAACCAAACATGATGTTTGGATTGTAGAATGAGATAGCAGCATCAAAACCATCGCCGCCAATTGGTTGTCTAAATTCCTTTGGTGTAGCGTTCTGCAGATTATTATACAAGGTTCCATTGTCTTGCGTACCACCAATTAGTCGACCATTTCCATCTACTGAAATAGAATAGAACTGTATAGTAGAATATCCTCGATTTGCTGGATAAAAAGACTCGCCAATATTATCAGAAATATTTACACCACCATCATTACCGATATACATCTTATTACTTGAATCAAAAACGATTCTGTGATTATCGGCGTGCACATAAAGTGGAGAGAATTCTGGAGCAAACCACAACGATAATTGAGCCCACCCGCCAGTAACAGGTTCATTGGTGGCTAATGTCCATTCATGGATATCCAATCCACCCACCAACAAACGGTTTGGATTAGTAGGGTCAACAGCATTGGTTGAATTGTAGTTACCCTGACCAAGACCATAAAAGTTTACAGGCGAATCATTTCCAGTAGAACCCGGAGCAATTTGAACCCAAGTTGTTCCACTATCTGCAGAGCGATAAACACCAGCCGTAGTTAAATTTGTTCCATTGGCATAACACACATACTGACCATTAACACGCTCTTTAGATATTGTAAACTCTATACGTCCACCAGAACCTGCAGGTATTTTCCCATTAGAAGCGCTACCATGCACTGCTTCCCAAGAGTCTCCTCCATTTTGAGAAACAAATCCGCCGCTAGATTGATTGGTTCCAAAACGAGCCAACAACACCAAACCATCGCTTGAAATTTCAATCTCATTACAGCTGCCAGAACCAATGCTAACAGATGATGCGTTACCACCAGCGTTTTTGTCCCACATGCGCAAACCTGAAGTAGTCCCTATAAATACTTTATTATTAACAGGAGCAGCTGCCAATTCGTTTACATCTAAATTTGCAGTGCCTGGTACTAAAGTCCAAACATCATTTGGGTCATTCGGATTCTTGTAATAAACACCTCGTCCCCCAACGTTGAATGGCTCAGAGAAAGGAGCACCTTCACCTGTACCTACGAAGATTGTTCCATCTTGTGTTTGTACTACGGCACTTATATACATAAATGCATCCCAATCGGCAACAGGTTGCCAATTGTTTCCTCCATTAAATGATTCAAACAAACCACCTGAAACAGAACCTGCATATACATGCTCCTCATTTGTTCTGTCAACACAAAGAGCACGTGTTCTACCGCCAAAATTTTCTGGACCTTGTTCCGTCCAAGCAAAAGCATCAACTCTTGGCTGAGAGGCACGGATTAAACGTGCTTCCTCATGTCCTTGTTGAATTTTTTCGGTAGTAGCAACCAAACCTGTTTCTTCATCAATATGGTGAGCATCCCACCACATCTTCATGCCATCTGGCTTTTGAAATTCACTGGAAACCGAAAGTTTCTGAAATGCATACGCACCTTCTTTTTTTGAAAAATGGGAAGTCGCAAAAGAGCCAATGGTTACAACTCCAAGTGCGATACCGCCAATAATAAGTTTGTTTTTTTTCATAATACGCAGTTTTCGTTTTATGTCTTAGCGCTGCTAACAATTTGAATATCAAACTACAAGCAGCTGGTGTTAAATTAAGCTAAAATTTTAGCTTGTAAATTTAGTGTTTTTTCACTATTTGATAACAAAAAGGAATTATTTTTTGTTCGATACAAAATTAATATAACCAATTCGAACCAACAAAATGACACAACCTATTTATAATTAAAAATAACTAGTCTAAATCGAAGATATGCTTTTCAGCATGATAGGAAGAGCGAACGAGAGGTCCACTTTCCACATAACGGTAGCCCATTTCTAAACCAATTGTTCGGTATTTATCAAATTGTTCTGGTGTAATAAATTCTTGTACCGGTAGGTGCTTGGGCGTTGGTTGTAAATATTGACCAAGTGTTAGAATGTCAACTTGAACACTTCTCAAATCCTGCATCGTTTCCAATACTTCTTCTTCAGTTTCTCCTAGTCCCAGCATGACACCCGATTTGGTGCGCATACCCGCTTTTTTCAAACGAAACAAGACCTCCAAACTTCTATCGTATTTGGCCTGAATGCGCACCTGCTTGGTCAAGCGGCGTACTGTTTCTAGATTGTGCGAAACAATTTCTGGTGCTACATCAATAATGCGCTGCAAATTTTCCCAATTCCCTGCAAAATCTGGAATCAAAGTTTCTAGCGTTGTATTGGGCGATTGGTGGCGGATTGCGCGCACAGTGGACGCCCAAATTTCAGAGCCGCCATCTTTCAAATCATCTCTATCAACTGAAGTAATTACAGCGTGTTTTACGCCCATCAATTTTACAGAATTTGCTACCCGACCGGGCTCAAAAGAATCAGCCTCTAACGGTTTCCCAGTGGCTACGGAACAAAATCCGCACGAGCGCGTGCAAATATTACCCAAAATCATAAATGTGGCAGTACCTTCTCCCCAGCATTCTCCCATATTCGGGCAGTTTCCTGATTGACAAATGGTGTGCAGTTTGTGCTCTTCCACAATTTCACGTACCATTCTGTAGTTATCTCCTGTAGGCAGTTTAACGCGAAGCCATTTTGGTTTTGAGATTTTTGTGCTCGATTCGTTTACAGACATTATTTTTGCGCATTAATATAAACAAGTACAAAAGTAACTCATTTTGGTTTATGGCAACTGCAAAAATTGAATACCTAGGTTCGTTGAGAACTGAAATCACTCATCTTCAGTCGGGAACAAGTTTTTCGACAGATGCTCCAATAGACAACAAGGGTAAAGGCGAATTTATTTCTCCTACGGATCTGGTCGCTGCTGCTTTGGGGGCATGTATGGAAACGATTGTTGGTATTTATTGTCAGGAACGTCAAATCTTCTTGAATCATTGCACTATAGAAGTAAGCAAAACCATGGCAAGTGGTCCAAGACGCATCTCTGCCTTAGATGTACAAGTAGATTTTAGGGGAAATGATTGGAACGATCAACAAATAAAAGGCATCATTGCAGCAGCCGAAGCATGTCCGGTGGCCAAAAGTATTCATCCGGATATTGTGGTGCGTTTTGAGTATTTGGTATAAGTGGTTTGGAATTCTAATACATACCGCGCATAAACTTTGTCAAAGTCGTGCACGGGTACATCTAAAATCTCCAGAAAATATATAGAGTCAGTCTTCGTTAGTGGGCTTTCTTGTCAAACTTTGACAAAGAGGCGCTCACTAGCAGCCAGCAGCTATACGCTAGCAGCCCATAACGAATCACCTTTTTTACTACTTTTGCACTTTGAAAAACATATATGAACACATTACACGCAATTGCCCCAGTTGATGGGCGTTACAGAAACAAAACTCAAGAACTAGCCCCATTTTTTTCTGAATTTGGACTTATTTATTACAGAGTGCTTGTTGAAGTAGAATACTTCATTGCCCTGGCGGATAGCGGGATTGAACCTCTCAACAAATTTCCAAAAGACAAATTTGCCGAATTGCGTGCTATCTACAAGAACTTCAATGATGATGATGCCTTAGCCATTAAAACAATTGAGCGCACCACGAACCACGATGTGAAGGCTGTTGAATATTTTCTAAAAGAACACTTCACTAAACTTGGCTTGCAAGACTATTTAGAATTTATTCATTTTGGGTTAACGTCTCAGGACATCAACAATACAGCCATTCCACTATCTATAAAGGAAGCCTTGGAGCAAGTGATCTATCCCAACTATCACAAACTCTTGGATAAATTGAGCGCCTTAAAATACGAATGGAAAGACATCAGTATGTTGGCCAAAACACACGGTCAGCCTGCTTCGCCAACACGTCTAGGAAAAGAAATTCAAGTTTTTGAAGAGCGCATACAAATTCAATTGCAACAGCTAAAAAATGTTCCGCTATCTGCCAAATTTGGTGGTGCTACTGGAAATTTCAATGCCCATTTTGTGGCCTATCCTACACATGATTGGGTGAAATTTGCCAACAATTTTGTAGACAACATTCTGGGGCTCAATCGCTCACAAACGACCACGCAAATTGAGCACTACGACAATTTAGCTGCCTTGTGTGATACCATGAAACGCATCAACAACATCATCATAGATATGGACCGCGATTTTTGGACCTACATATCTATGGATTATTTCAAACAAAAATTGAAAGAGGGCGAAATAGGTTCATCTGCGATGCCGCACAAAGTCAATCCCATAGATTTTGAAAACTCAGAAGGAAATTTGGGTATTGCCAATGCTTTGCTCGAACATATGGCGGCTAAACTACCCATCTCAAGATTGCAACGCGATTTAACCGATTCAACTGTTTTGAGAAACATTGGATTGCCATTTGCTCATATTTTAATTTCTCTGAAGGCAACTCTTGTAGGATTGGACAAATTGGTCTTAAATGAAAGTGCCCTTGATAGCGATTTAGAAAATAATTGGGCTGTGGTTGCTGAAGCCATTCAAACAATTTTACGCCGAGAAGGATTCGAAAAACCATACGAGGCGCTGAAGGGTTTGACCAGAAAAAATGAAAAAACCACCAAAGGTTCTGTTCATGCCTTTATTGACACATTAGACATAGACGACACCCTAAAAGGTGAGCTCAAAAAAATCTCTCCTCAGAACTTTACAGGTATTCAATTGGTTAATGGATAAACTCCTTGCCATGTCGATTTTCAATTTCAATAACAGTTACGCCACACTTAGTGATAACTTTTTTGCCGAAGTAAATCCAACGGGGCCAGAAAACCCAGATTTGGTAATGTGGAATGCGGATTTGGCAAAACAATTGGATCTTGATATTTCAAACTTGAATAAAGCCGAACTTGCAGCATTATTATCAGGTAAAATGATTCCTGAAGGTGCTCATCCACTCGCAATGGCCTATGCCGGACACCAATTTGGTCATTTCACAATGTTGGGCGACGGACGTGCAATTTTACTGGGCGAACATCTCACAAAATCAGGAGCTCGATTCGACATACAACTTAAAGGTTCGGGGCGGACACCCTTTTCTCGAGGTGGCGATGGCCGGGCAACCTTGCGTGCAATGCTTCGCGAATATCTGATTTCAGAATGTATGTATGCCCTTGGCGTTCCCACATCTCGCAGCTTAGCCGTAGTGAAAACAGGAATACCAGTAAATCGAGAAACTGTTCATGATGGCGCCATATTGACCCGTGTTATGGATTCCCATATTCGTGTTGGCACTTTTGAATTTGCCAGACAATACCTGGACATACAAGCGCAAAAGTCTTTTTTGAATTACACAATTCAGCGACATTTCCCAGAAATTTCGAACGAGCCCAATACAGCCTTGGCATTTTTAAAGGCCGTTCAAAAAAAACAACTTGATCTGATAATTCATTGGATGCGCATCGGTTTCATTCACGGGGTTATGAACACAGATAACATGCATATTGGTGGACAAACCTTTGATTATGGCCCTTGTGCTTTTATGGACACCTACGACACAAAGACAGTTTTTAGTTCAATCGACACCAGCGGTCGATATGCATACGGAAATCAGCCTGAAATCGCATTGTGGAATTTATCCGTTTTGGCAGGAACACTTCTACCACAAATTGATGAAAATCAAGAACATGCTGTAGAATTAGCGCGCAATGTCCTGAATGAGTTTGCAGAAGATTATCGAAGGGCTTGGCGCAAAATGATGTGTTCAAAAATCGGACTTGCTGAACCCAATGGAATTGCTTTGCACCTTCTAGATCGCTTGCTGACATGGATGGAGCAAACGAAGTCCGACTATACCAATACCTTTTTGGTGCTTTCAGGAGAACTACCAGAAATTTATATTCCTATTGATGATGCATTTAAATTGTGGAAAATAGATTGGGAAAACCACATGCAATCTACCAATCAAAAAGAAACCTGTGTGCAGCTTATGGGCGCTAACAATCCACTGGTTGTCCCTAGAAATCAACTCGTTGAAAAAGCACTTGACCAAGCATGCAATCAGCAAAACTATGACTTATTGCACCAGATACTCGCCGCAGTGAAATCACCAAAATCTATTGCAGATGTCCTTACTTTTCAAGTGGTTCAAGGAAACGCGGACGTCTATAAAACATTTTGCGGCACATAATGAAAACCTTAATTAATGTTAACAAACGCATCTTAGCCCGAACAAATAAGGTTACACAACGTACTTTTGTTTCAGAATACTTGAACGAATTTTTAGAATATTAAAACCAATGGAAATATTAACACCTTCAGCGCGCTTTTGGAGACTCTTGCAACCAGATTCAAAAGACATCCGAAACGTTTATATCTATTCCATATTTAATGGTTTGGTGAACCTGTCATTACCTCTTGGAATTCAGGCCATTGTGAATTTGATACAAGCTGGCGAGGTGAATAGCGCTTGGATTGTACTTATTGTTTTTGTTGTCGTTGGCATAATAATTTCTGGCATTATGACCATCAACCAGTTGCGCATCACAGAAACATTGCAGCAACGCATTTTCACAAGAGCAGCCTTTGACTTTGTATATCGTATTCCTCGCATCAAAATGGAAGCCTTATATAAGCATTATGCTCCAGAATTGATGAACCGATTTTTCGATGTAATTGGTGTTCAAAAAGGATTATCAAAAGTGCTCATTGATATTTCGGCAGCCGGACTTCAGGTTATATTTGGTCTTATTCTGCTTTCCATTTATCACCCCTTCTTTTTGGTCTTGAGTATTGGTCTGATTTTGCTCGTGTTTTTGATTTTCCGATTCACCGTGAGTCGCGGTCTCAAGACCAGTATAGCTGAATCTAAACACAAGTACAAAGTAGCCCATTGGTTGGAAGAAGTGGCTCGAGTATCATCAACTTTCAAAATGGCTGGCACCACCGACTTGCCCGTTGAACGGATGGACAAATACGTACGCAACTATGTGGATGCCCGTGAAGAACATTTCAAACTACTCCGATTCCAGTATGCCTTATTGGTTGGGTTTAAAGCCATTGTTGCGACTGGTTTGTTGGCCATAGGCGGTTATTTAGTAATGGAGCAAATCCTGAATATTGGGCAATTTGTTGCAGCAGAAATTATTATCCTATTGATTATTAACTCTATAGAGAAAATTGTGGTGAGTTTAGAAACCATTTACGACGTTTTGACCTCTCTCGAGAAAATTGGTGAGGTAATGGACTTGGAATTGGAATGCAATACAGGCACCATCATTGAGAAAACCGAGACGATGCAAGCCCTTGAATTGGAAATGATGGACGTGTCCTTCAATTATCCCGAATCTAAGCGTGTGGTGCTTCACGACCTCAATTTGCATATCAAACCAAGTGAGCGCATTCTCATTTCAGGCACAAATGGCTCAGGAAAAAGTACGCTAATACATATTTTGGCTGGGCTTTACGATATTCACCAAGGTTCCATATTATATCAAGGATTAAACATTCAATCGTATCAAAAAGATTCTTTGAGAAGTATTGTTGGGGGCTGTTTAACCGACGAGCAGTTGTTTGCAGGTACCCTGAGCGAAAATATCTCCTTAAAACGACCCAGTGTAACGAAAAAAGATATTGAATGGGCCATAGAAAAAGTAGGTCTGAAAGATTGGGTAAAAACACTGCCTTTAGGCTATGACAATCCCCTCGACCCATTAGGAAGCAAACTTTCTAGAAGCAATATTCAAAAAATTCTGATAGCTAGGAGCATTGCAGATCGACCTGCATTGCTTTTGCTCGAATACGCCTTGGATCAAATTGACTATGATGATAGAAAACGCATTGTTGACTTTTTAATAGACAATCAAAATCCATGGACTTTGATTGCGGTATCTAACGACGATTACCTCGCAAAAAATGTGGACAAAATTGTTTTGATGAATAAAGGAACCATCGAACACGTAGACACTTACGCAAAGTTAAAAGATTTCTTCAACTTCAAAAAATCTGACGATGCTTAACATTTCAAATCAAAGAGTTAGCGTGACTGGGGATATACAAACACTCAAACACGTTGAAGCAAAAACTTCAGGTCGCGTATTGCTGAAAATGATGTACTTTACATTTGGCATTTCAATTTTGGCGCTATTTCTACCATGGACGCAAAACGTGAAAGGAAGAGGCACAGTCACAACTTTAACACCAGACCAGCGACCTCAAACGGTGAACACCATATTGGGTGGGAAAATAGAACAATGGTACGTGCGAGAAGGCGACTATGTAGAAAAGGGAGACACATTGGTATTTATTTCTGAAATCAAAGACGATTTTTTCGACCCCGAATTGCTTGACCGAACCGAGTCTCAAATTAAGGCCAAGGAATCGTCGGTTAGATCCTATATGTCTAAAATACAATCACTTGATGTTCAGATTGATGCATTATCTCAAACAGGTCGTTTAAAATTAGATCAAACCAGAAATAAATTGCTTCAATCCAAGCAAAAATTGGCAGCTGATAGCATGAACTATGAAGCCGCCAAAATCAATCATGATATTGCGGTTGACCAATACAAACGTGCTCAAAAAATGTTGAACGATGGTTTGATGTCGCTCACGGAATTTGAGAACAGAAAAATGGCCATGCAGCGCGCAGATGCTCAAAAAATAGCTGCTCAAAACACCTTACTTTCTGCTCGAAACGAAGTACTGAACTCCGAAATAGAATTGGTCTCCATCCAAGCGCAATATTCGAGTAGTGTTTCTAAAGCCGAATCTGAGAAATTTACTGCCATGAGCGATTTATTTGATGCCGAGGGAACAGTAACAAAAATGCAGAATCAGTTCATTAACTATGCGGTGCGTTCGGGTTATTACTACATTTTAGCACCTCAAAATGGCTTTGTGACCAACTTTTTGTCTAGTGGAATTGGTGAAATCGTGAAGGAAGGCGCAGAACTACTTACCATCATGCCGAGCAACATAGATTTGGCAGTAGAAATGTATATCCGCCCAATTGACTTGCCACTTATCAAGATCAATCACAAAGTACGCATCCAATTCGATGGCTGGCCTGCAATCGTTTTCTCAGGTTGGCCCAACACATCTTATGGCACCTATGGAGGTCGTGTATTTGCCATTGACAATTTTATAAGTCCCAATGGCTATTTCCGTATTTTGGTGAAACCCGACCCAAGAGATCACCCATGGCCCGAAGCCCTGCGCGTTGGTGGGGGAACATACAGCATGCTTTTGCTAAACGATGTTCCAATTTGGTATGAACTCTGGCGACAATTGAATGGTTTCCCTCCAGATTATTATAGAGGTACGTCTCACATGGAAATGATTGACACCAAGAAAAAGGAGAAAAAATGAGGAAACTGATTGGTCTTTTAGTGGTTTTCTTGGTCTTCGAGAATGTGCATGCTCAAATGAACAATGAAAAAATCACATTTGAGCAGTACTTGCAAATTGTGAAAGCGCACCATCCTTTTATGCAGCGCGCCGAATTAATTCCGCAACACGCAGCAGCAAATCTATTGGCAGCACGAGGGGAATTCGACCCTAAAGTGTTTGCAGATGTGTCGCAAAAATATTTTAGTGGCGACAAATATTACAGCTACATAAGCACGGGGGTGAGTGTGCCCACTTGGTTTGGACTGAGTTTCTATTCGGGCTACGACCAAACCGAAGGCAGTTACATCAATCCACAATTCAGAACTCCTGAAGCTGGTTTGGTATATGCTGGTGCGCAACTCACACTGGGTCAAGGATTGCTTATCGACAAACGCCGAGCCGATTTGAGAAAAGCCCAGTTGTTTACCCAAATTGCCGAACAAGACCGCGTGATGTTTGTGAACCAATTGCTTCTCGACGCCTCCCTCGCCTATTGGGATTGGTATGCGGCTTACAAAATAAAAGTGTTCATTGACGAAGCATATAACGTTACAAAAACGCGTTTTGAGGCCATCAAACAAGCGGCTCTGTTTGGAGAGCGTGCGCTCATTGACACCTTGGAAATGAGTGTGCAGCTACAAAATTTAAATATGCTTCAGCAAGACTTCTCGCTTCAAGAGCAACTGCGTCGTTTGGAATGTGGTTATTTTCTTTGGGCCGATGGACTTGTGCCTGTAGAATTGAAAGAAAATGTAGAACCTGGTGAAATCAATGCCAGTAGCCTCACGCTAACTTTATCAAGCATCATGTTGCAGTTGGATGATTTGGTTCAAAACCACCCAGAATTGCTGCGTGATATGGTGCGAATCGATCAACAACAAATCGACTTGAGATTGCAGCGCGAAATGCTGAAGCCGATGCTCAACTTGAAATACAACGCTATCAATCAACCGATTGCTAATAACCCAATGGCCAATTACAGCTTACAAAACTATACTTGGGGCTTAGATTTTTCGATACCCGTATTGTTGAGAAATGAACGCGCTCAAGTTCAAATGGCAAAATTGCGTTTACAAGATATGAGTCTTTTGCTCGACAATAAAAGAGCCTTGTTGGTGATGAAAGCAAAAAGTGCGATTAATGAATGGCAGATTACCGAACAACAATTGAGCTTTTATACCAACACCGTACAAGATATTCAACGCTTACTACAGGCAGAAAGAACACGTTTCGACAACGGTGAAAGTTCTGTCTTTTTGGTGAACACCCGTGAAATGACTTTGGTCAACGCCCAAATCAAACTGTTTGAAGTTGAAGCCAAAAATCAAAAAGCCATTTACAAAGCGCTTTACAGTTTGGCGCTCATGGAGGGGGTTTAATTCGATTTTGAACTTGGTTTATAACGCTTCGCACAATTGATAAAAGAGCAAAACCAATTTTACTCCTACTTATTCAGCAACTCGGCTGTTTTCTTATCAGTTGGAAAAGTCATCATTTCGGAACTGAGTTGATCTTGGTCTACCCAACGAAATAACACATGAGGTTCTTGAGATTGAGGTTCACCCAAAACCGTGCATCGATAATAGAGCGCAATGACCTGCTCCTCTTTTCTGAGATAATGTTGCTGAAAAAAATCGTTTACATAAAACAGTTCAGCCTCTTGTAAACGTAACTTAAACTCCTCCATAAGTTCGCGTTCGAGACAAGCCAAAATTCCCTCGCCCCATTCCAAGCCTCCACCGGGAAACTTGGTCATGGCAACACCATTGTGCACCTCATCACAAATCAGAATCTGATTATTCTCATTGTGCACTATGGCGTAAATCCGAACATTGAACTTTTGCATGTACTTAATGCTCTAAAATGGCTTTGATGTTGGGTCGGAAATAGTTTTCTCCTTTGAGCACTTTACCATCTTCACGGTAGATTGGCTTTCCATCGGCGCCCAGTTTAGACATGTTGGAACGCTGAATTTCCTCAAATACCTCAATGATTTTATGTTGCAAACCGTGGCGCAAAATTGTACCAGCCAAAATATAGAGTTGATCGCCCAAAGCATCGGCAATTTCAACAATATCTCCTTTTTGCGCGGCTTCCAAATATTCTTCGTTTTCCTCTCGCATCAAGTCGTACCTCAATTGTACCTGCTCGGGCGTCAGTTGCGCAATAGGTTCGTGGTTGTTCTCAATACCAAAAGCTTCGTGAAATTCGGCAACTGCTTGAATTACATCATGAAAGGGATAGTTTGCGCTCATATAGACAAAATTTTCATCGAAAATAGCACAAAGTCATGGCCTACCCTTTCGATTGTTTATAAGTAGAGGTCTTTGTTAGAAATTTGGCTCATGATAAAATGAAAATCGCTTGGTATTCGGCACTTCACCGGTGAACAAATGTGGGTAATATTTTTTCATTTCGGCCTTCATCAATTCCACCGGCACATCCTCAAAAACACCGTAATCATGATGGTATTCCATAAATTTTTCGCCTTGGCTAAACTCTTGAAAAAGCGAATCAGATAAGCCATCCCAAATCAAGGGTTCAACGCCACTCAAAGCACAAATACGCTGATCAAAAGCAGGCGTAGCTTTGGTCCATTTTCCATCCACAAAAACATCCACATAACCATGGAAAACGATTAAATGGGTGCGCAAGGCTTCCAAAAGCTTCTCGACCCCGATGTGATTTTGCACAATGGCATAACCGAGTCGCGAGGGAATACTTAAAGCCCTCAGACCAGCAGCAAAAACGATGGCTTTCTCTACGCACCACGCTCTATTTTTGGTAATAATAAGAGAGGCTTTGAGGGCATTGTGACGCAAATCCAAATGATAGGGATCATACAAAAATCCATCTCGCACATGCACGTAAAAAGCTTGGGCGCGTTCCAAGTCATTGTCAATTAAACGAAAGGGTTCAACGTAGGCTTGAAAATCAGGATGAAGAAAATCGAGGTGTGGCGTGGATTGAAGGTGAATTTCCATGGAAGAGGAACAACTAAAATGTGAGAATGGTTTCCGAGAATTTCAATTCCCCCAAATTTATCAAGGCTCTTCGAATTTTTTCTTTTTGGGCAAAGGTAAGCGGCATAAACTGCACACTGCCTGTTTCATTGTTCCATTGGGCAATGAATTCAGAGAAATTCTGCTCCAAATAATACGCTACCAAACGCGGCATTTCGTTTTCCCAAGTCAATTCCAACTGATAATAGGTGGTGTTTTGGTCGAAGCCAACCAATGTATTTAAAGACACTTGATTTTCATTTTCAACGGCAAATCCGCGGTAAACGGCTTGCGTTTTATATCCAGCAGGCACTGTCTTGTTTTCATCAGTCAATAATGATGTAACGATACGCCCAGATGATGCTTCGAAATAGGCCCAGAAACCATCATCACGCAACATATTGATTTCATTCACAGGTACTTTGGTGTAGGCAGTAGTGGAAACCAAGCGTTTGCCCAAAGGATAATTGGAAAGCAGTTCAATTTTCTGAGTAGTATCTGCCTCCAGCTCAACCACTTGTAAAGCAGGCATGGCAGCCGTTGGATTGAGCACCTTCGTGCGTTGAGAATGTAAGGCAATTGTGCCTTGTGTATCTAAAATATTTCTGGCTTCGGCAATCGTAATGCGCTCCCCGTTGAAATAAGCCACCACAAAAGCATCGGTGAATCCCATCGGGCGAACGGCGTCGCGTTGGCGAATGGCATCTTCAACTGCGTCAAATCTGCCCACAGAATACCGAATTTGATTGCGTTCCGTTTTTTGGCAATTCAAAGGCATCAAATTTTGTAAACGTTCGTGCGAAATCGGAGCATTGAATACACCAATTTGCACCGTAAACAGCAAGCCCTCTGCCAATTCCAAGGGCGCTGCTGGAGCTGCATTTGGCGCTTGGTGATAGGTAACATCTTTGTTTGACGTGCGCGATTCGAAAGCCAATTGTGCATCCTGATTCAGCGAACATTTGCCTTGACGCAGAAGTTCATCAGCCTCAGCGATGGAATAACGCACGCCATCGCAATAAGCGACTACAAATGCATCGCTATAGCCCAAGGCTTTGATGGGTCCGAGCGCATCGAATGCTTGTCCTTTGGTGTAGAAAACTCCGGCGCTGTAGCGTATCATATTGTTGCCAACCAAATCTGTGGTTACTGGTTCAAACTCAGAAAATCGCGCCAAATCAACGGGTTTGTTGAAAGCGCCAATCTGTACTTTATAAATCATGCCAGGAATGTTGACTGGATTCAAACCAAATTGACCATTGCCAGATGGTGGTTTGGGCACTGACAAGAAGGTGATACCTGAATTTATCGCGTTGGTAGTGACTTGTCCCGGTACCGTTTGGGCCATAACAGTTGATTGCAACAATGATTCTTGGATTTGCGTTGACATTGCCAAAGTATGGTACAACGCAGCGTTTTGTTGATACAAGGGATTGTTGTTGATGCGCTGTTGCATTTTGAGCAATTCAGGTTGCGCAGCTTCAATGGCTTTGGTCACCCTTTGGTATTCGGAAGACAAACCATCCAATTTCTGTCGCAATGCTACGCGTTCGGATTCATCTTCTGTTTGAGCAATTTCCAAAACAGTTGATTTCATTTCATTGCGCAAGAGCACTTGTTGATTGACCAAATTCTGCAAACGATTCTGAAGCAAAGTGAAAGAAACAATGTCGTTTCTGAGTTCGACAAACTGAGGATTGGCAATCAGGTTCGTCAATTCCTCGTTGGAAAGCGCGTTTAGTTTTTCGGGCTCCACACTAGAATTAATCTCAGGAATTTCAATACTTTGGGCAGAAGTTGAGGTCCGTCTGTCGATAGCGCGTTTGGTCTCATTTTTCAGCTCTTCGAGTTCTTCTAGATAAGCCCTTAATTCCTTGATTTCCTGTTCAACTAGCGGTAATTCAGATTTTTTATAGGAATTGCGATTGGACTCCAATTCTTTGAGTTTGGCTTTCGTTCTGTCCATCTCTTCATTGATTTGGAGCAGTGCAAAATCCAATCTGTTTGGGTCCACCAATATCGCGGGATTCAAGCCAGTTTGTTCAACAACACGAGCAATTTCATTTTGCACAGCAATTTGATTTTCAGCGATGTCCATTTGATTCAATAAATCTTGGCGTATTTCAACTGCTTGGGCTAAAATTCTATCCCTATCGGCCCGCGAAGAAACAGCCAATACATCGACTACTTCTTGGGCGTCGGTTTTTCGTTGACCAAGAATCATCAATTCAGCTTTGAGCAGCGGGTCTTTGTTTTGATCTACAGCACCTGCCTGAATTGCTTCTGTGGCGGCATCATAATTTTCACGTTCTGCCATCAACAATTCAAATTGATTCGCTGCAATTTCCTGATCAATTTTCGCCATTTCTTTCAAAATCTTGTTGGATTCAGACCTGCTATCTGTAGTTTCTAATCTTCTAGACAATTCATCTGATTGCGCTTTTAACGCTACTATGTCATCGGCAATTTGCTGCATCTCATCACTCGCCTCGCCTATAACCGTGCGTTGCTGCATCACCGGGGCATTGTTTTCTGGAATCGTCGGCTGTTCGCCCAGATTCGCATTGTTGTTGTTGTTGTTGTTGTTGTTGTTGTTGTTGTTGTTGTCAGGATTCAGATTATTATTCGAACTGTTATTCGAATTATTATCTGAATTGTTATTGGTATTATTCGTGGTGTTGTTTTGGCTAATTTCGTTGCCGACCAAAGCTTCATTCTGCGCCAAACGCTCCTCTACTTGGTCCATCCAAATTTCTACACGCTGTTTTTCTTGTTGTAACACGGCAACATAGGCTGTATCACTCACATTTTCTTGCATCAATCGATTAAGGTTTTGGGTATATGCCTGAACCGCTTGCAAATCCTCACTTGTTGCGTTGTTCGGATTGTCAATTCTATTCATTTCGATGAATTGCCCCTGTGCGGCAAGCATATCGCTCTGAGCACGTTCGCTTGATGTTCGTTCATTTTGCACTACATTCGGTTCCGTGTTGTTTGTAGTGTTGTTCGAATTGGAATTGGAGTTTGAATTGTTGGACGAATTGTTAGTATTAGCACTGTTTTCATTACCATTTTCGGTAATTTGAGTATTTTGAACCGCCAACAAATCCTTCAATTCGACGATATTATTCTCTAAACCGGAGGCTTGGGTTTCATAACGCAGAAGCGCATTATCCACCCGTGTTTCGTCTTCGGTAAATTCAGATAATCCATTCCAATTGTCTATTTGTCGTTGCACCAATTTGAGTTTTTCTTGCTCTAATTTCAGGCGTTCTTGGTGGTCATTTTTATCTACTTGAGCCAGTGCTGCATCAACACGCTGAATTTCCTTCTCTGTGTTGTCGATTGCGGTATTAAATGCGTCGCGCTGTTTTTCAAAATAAGCCATCTGTTGTTCCAACTCAGTTTGCTCGTTGTTGTTAGCATTGCTGGCGTTGTTATTGTTGGACTCGGTGTTTGTTGCAATGGGTATCACATTATTTTCCAAAACCGTTTGGGCAGCTTGATTCACTTTTTTGGCTTGCTCGGCATTTAATTTGGCATTGATCAAACGTTGGTTGTTGTTATTGGCTATTGAATTTGGATTGATGTTTTGACTTTGTTGAAATACCTGATTCACCTGTTTTAAAGAATCGCGTTCGACTAGTAATTTGTCGTTGTTTCTGAGTTTGGTTTTGAGCTGTAAATCCAAAGCTTCTTGGGCAACTTCAAGTTCCTCTATGCGTGCTTGAATGGCAGGTTTGTCTTTCTTTTTAGCGTTTTCTAAATCGCGTTGAAGTTGTTCCAATTCTTGCTCATTAGATTCGATTTGCGCACGAATTTTATCAGATTCGAGTAAAACAGCATCAATTTCATTCAATCGATTGTTATTCCCCGAAACGCCCAAAGTTAGCGCTGGGTCAAAAACAGTAATTTTATTGAAACGCTCCGACATATGCACGCGTTCTTCGGCATTCAAATCGTTGAGTTTTGGCAAATCCGAACTGGTTTCAATGGTTTTCATGCGTTGCAATATGGCATCAGCCCGGTTGATTTCTGTTTGCAACAGCGGTGTATTTTCTAACAATTTATTGGCGTTGTCAAGAGCCAGTTTGGCGTCGTTTAATTTTTGATTTCTCTGGTTATTCAAATCACGGAGTTCGATCAACTCTTTTTCTGTGAGTCCGCGCGATTCAGACAGCACCACCAGTTCATTGATGCGTTGTTCTGCTTCTTGCGCTTTGTCAATAGCGCTTGAGGCAATCGATAAAAAAACTTGACGTTGCTCTTCATTTCGGCGGAAATTTTCTTTCAAACGATTCAAATCAGATTCTGCAATTTGAGCCAATTCATGTGGGTGATATTTATCCAATTTCAGTTCGCTCAAAACGTCGGTATTGGAAGCTGCCGGTGAAGTTGGAGTATTCAGCAAATCTAGCAATTCATCATTGGGCAACAACTCAGATTTAGTCAAGAAAATAGCTGCCAAAATATCGGTGCGTTCTTCCTCATTAAACTGATAGTTCAAATCGAGAACAATTCGAATATTGGTTCCCAAGCCGGCTGGTTCCTCCAAAAAGTTCAAACGCAAAAGTTGTGATTCATCCAAAAATGGTGCTTCAAATGGAATTGTTTGGGGCGTTTTGGTTTTATCCGTTTGAACAATGAATTCATACGATCCACCTCGGGGCAAAGAGAAAGCCAAAGCACCATTGGATGTGTTCGTTTTTACATTATCGATAATTCGACCCGTTGTTTTTTCTTTGATAGAAATATTAGCGCTTTTGGCATTGGGGTCAAGGGTAGAAAGAAAATTGCCAGCATACATCACTGAATTGCTGTTCATTTTATTCACCAAAACACGATACACGTGGATTTTTCCGCCTTCACTTTGTCGCGCCGAGGCAAAATAAGCATGTTTGTATTCTTTATCTACCACATAAAACAAATCATCATCGGGCGAAGAGATAGCAAAATCTAGATTATCGACAGCTCCAAAAGATCTTTTGCTCTTATCAAATGGCACCCGAAAAACATCATAGCCTCCCATGCTGTTGTGTCCTTTAGAGGAAAAATATAGAAATTCTCCATTTGGGTCTAGATAAGGGAAATCTTCATCGAATTGGGTATTCACGGCATTGGGAAGTTTCACCGGACTCCCCCACTCTTCTTTGTCATTTAAAGTGCGGTAATAGATGTCTTTTTGTCCCTCATCCACATCTCCATAACTGGAATAGAAAACAATATTTGCATTTTCGGCGATATGAATCACCGGAATATGTCCTCGCTTTTCATCTATTTTGGATTGAAATTCTTCAGTAACAATGATGCTTCCACCAATGTCTCGCAGGTTGTATAAGCGGAAAAATTCAGCGTAAGAACTTGTTTTTCTTTCTTTTACGATAAGATCGCTAATTCTCGACATCAACTTAAGACCGTTTTGGCACATTTCAATTTGTCGGTCAACGTCTTTTTTAAGCACCGTTTTATCCTTCACTTGGCTCTTGTAGATACGGTATTCACGGATGGCCTTATCGAAGTAATAATTCAAGTGATAGGCGCGGGCCAAAAAATAATGCGCTTCTGGGTCGATATCCGGATCGGTGACCGAAAATTTCAAATATTTCAATGCATCGGGCTTCTTCTCTGAATTGAACAAGAGGCAAGCACCATAGCGGTAATTGTAGAAATGGTTGCGCGGCTCTAAAGAAAGTAATTGTAAATACTTGGGGGTTGCCTCAATGTATTGTTCCAAATTAAAAAGCGCATTGGCTTCTTTGGCTAATTTTTCAGGTGTTTGCGATTGGACATAATTGAAACAGACCGATTGCAAAATCAATATAAAAAAGAGATATTTTAATGTTACTTTCAATCCTGCGAAGTGGCTTGATTAGGTGATTCTTTCCTACGGAAAGGATAGGTTTTTGTTTCAATTCCCTTCCTCAATCTACCTATATTAGACTTGTGAGCAAAAATCACTAAAGCCGACATGGCTAGTGAAAAAATGAATATGGCAATGGGTTGATTGGGATAAAGGAAATACTGAATCAAAGGGAAAAAGAATGCAGCGGTTATGGAACCCAGGGAAACATAATTGAAAGCAAACCAAACCAACAAGAAAATAAACAAACAAATCGTGGCAGAAAGTGGCGCAATGGCCAACAAGACCCCGAATGATGTTGCAACGCCCTTTCCTCCTTTGAAACCAGCATAAAGCGGTAAAACATGTCCAACCACAGCAGCAACACCAGCAAGAATTTGATACACGGCAAATTGCTCCGTTTGAGAAGAATCAGCCAAAAGGAATACCAACAAAACCGGCAATGCACCTTTGATTACATCTACGGCAAACACAAAACTCCCTGCTGATTTGCCCAACACACGGAAGGTATTGGTGGCTCCAGCATTTTTACTTCCATGTTCGCGAATATCAATATTATAAAAGGACTTTCCAACCCACACCGAAGTTGGAATGGAGCCCAATAAGTAACCTGTAAGAATGGCAAAAATAGCGGTCATTTTTTTAATCTGATTAATTGTCTGAATACTTGATAATAAGAACTGTTTGTGGACGCTTCATATTCATAGTTTTTTGCCTTGCGCTTGTCAGGTTTTACGGCATTTACTCTGGATCTGATATCTTGGTCGGTGGTAATAAAAAGTAATTTCCCTTCCTTTTTATTGACTAGATAGAAAAAGAAGTAGTTATTGACGCCTGGAATGAAAAAATAAATACCAAACATATCCGCTCCTTCGTCGTTTTGATAAAATGCAATTTCTACGGGCATCATGCGCATAACAGGTTGACCATAAAAACTAACAATACAAGCGTCTTCAGTGAAGCTGGAAAAACCAGAAAATTGAGGAATACTATCAATCGAATACAATTTGACACCAGTAATTATCATAGTCGACCTCAATTCATCGGGCATATTCTTCACGCTTTTGCGGAGGGCATATTCAGAGAAGAATTTGTCTGTAAGCGCTTTATTACCCCAAGTGTTAAAAGCTTGTTCAAGTGTGGTTTGCAGTTTCATATTATCAACCGAAATGCCACTCAAGGCAGGAACTATTGTGATTTTTTCGCCCAATTTTTCCAATGCCGACTCTTCAAACATCATATTCACCTTAATGGTCAAATTCATCGAAGTTTCTCGTTTTTTCGGGTCATAATTGATTACCCCAACAGCAGCCAAATCAACACCTGGGGTAGTAAGACTCAAGTTGATAGTACCGTCACCATTCAAGCCGCAAGAGGGTGTGTGCAAAGCCAAATACTCCCCAATTGCACCGCGATTTACGAGTTTTTCGCTGGTTGATATGCGGTATTCTTGAGCATCATAATTGTATTGCAAGAAGCCTGTGGCTGTGATCAGGTTTTTGTCACCGACCGTAAGTGTTTCAGATAAAAAGACAGGATATATCTTGGAATTGCCATCCATTGTTTGGCTCCATGCAATACCAGAGGCCAAAGGTTTACCAGTATCCGAAGTCATGTTTTCTTCAATTGGTATCATCACATTTTTGGGGTCAATTGAACCTTTAAACACAATCCAATTTCGGGCAAAATCATCGCACTCATGCACCAAACGAGTAGAACCTGAAAAGCCAATCGTCGGTTCTGCAGCTTTTATAGAGAAGTTTCCAAAGTATAAAAATCTAGGACTCAACTGAAAACCAGCAGATGAAGGAATAGAACCTTCAGCTACTGTTTGGAACGAATTATCGAGAAAAATATTCTTGAGTGTAAAGGTTGTAACGGTACCCTCAACATCGATATATTCGTATTCACCACTGCCGCGGTATGCACGTTTGCCAGAAATGGTTAGTGATGCGTTTTTGAATTTGTGGTATTTGGTGATGTAGTTGGCAACAATTTCTGCATTTTCGAGAGGATCCATCACTGCTTTTGTTCGAACAACCACCTTTCTACCCTCGGGATAAATGCGAGCGTCTGCTACATCAATATATTCCACTTCAAAGCAGAACAAAGTTTTGGTCTTAAAATCGAAACGTGCTCTCAAAGACCTAAAATCCAGTGAATCCTGTTTGGGATGGGTTGAAAAGAAATTTGACCTCGCCAAGCCCATTTCGTTGTCGATATTGATATCGCCCGACGCTTGAGGATTCTTTTCCAACTCCAAATCATTGACATCCATAATCCAAGTGAACTTATCCATGCGGCACATGAATTGGTTCAAAGGAAAATCGATAATGGACTCACCATAATTGGACACAAACTCCCCTTTTCGCGCTTTAAAATCAACAATACACTTGAGGTTTTCGCTGCCAAAGGCGATTGTGCCATCCTCACCATTAAGTGTGCTACGCAGGTTAAAATTTGAGGTATCTGCTAAAATCTGCCATCTCTTGGCGGTGTAATTCGGAGAAGTAAGTTGGCTTGCAGGCATCGTAAATTTTCCAGAGCCGCTGAAACCATTCGGTCTAACGAATATAGTGCCAACGAATTTTGCTTCACCTTCATAAAATAACATTGGACGGCGCACAGATTTAGCCTTAAGCACTTGTTCTTTAGGGACATAAGTAATGAAAACCTCTTCTCCTAAAACATCAGGCATTTCAACTCCTATTTCCCTTGGAGTTGTAACAAATCGGGCCGTTCCGATTGTTGAATCGGGCATAAAGGTGAGTAAACCAATCGATTCAGCGACAGATGTTACATACTCAATTGTTCCCTTTCCTTGTAAACCATTTCCGCTTAGCATGATTTGATTGTTATAACGCGAACCTGAACCATAAAAATCAAAGCCTTCTTTCGGTGCATCCATGGCAAAACCAAGGGAATAATCAGGCATGATCTTCAAATCTTGTTTGAACTTTGGAAAAATACCCCCAGTTACCATTTCACCAGAAAAGCGAAGTGCTTTTTCATTGAAATTTAGAGCTGAATCTAGCTCAAATGGCAACATATCGAAATAGAATCTAGTACTATCATATGCGCCACGGTGAATGGAAAGACTATTGTAATAAACTTTGGCTGGAACTCTTGAAATTAGTTTTGGATAATCTCTTTGCAATTTTAAGTTGGCACCCGACTTATTTCTTGGGTCATCCACCAAAATTTCACCCTTCACGCCAGAAATAAATGACTGCGTAACTATTGCTGTTTTACCATCTTCAGGACGCATAGGATTGACACGAATAAAGGTTTGATGAGAATTGTTAATTTGAATTGAAAATTTGGAATAATCAAAATATCCATCAGTAACATTAACTTCCAATTTTCCAGAATTGACCCAACCAGAGAAAATAAAATTTCGATTTTTTTGAATTACAACCCGCCTGTCGTTAGGAAATATCTGAGTATTCTTGAGGTCAGAAATAGTGACCATTCTGAGACCATGAACGGTTAAATCAAAAGTTTTCAAGTCCAACACACCAAACTCAGAATAGGCCTTGTTTTGTGAATTCTCTTTATCCAATCTTTCCTGTAATTCCTTCAAGCGAGGGTCGGAAAAAATTTCTTCAGCTGACTTTCCCTCAATTTTTTTTGGACGGAGATCTGATTCAAAAATCACATTATCAAAATCCACTTTATTGGATTTGGCATTGACAAACTGTTCTGTTTTAGGCAATACACTAACCTGCCTTTTTTCCAAATCATAGGCCACAAATCCTGCTCCAGAAAGTTCCAAAAGTATAGGTTTTACTTGATTCTCGATACCACCTAAAGCAGTAAAAGCTTCACCTTCAGATAAGATATTGGCACCTTTTTTTTGCACAAATTTCGTGAGCGCTACTAAGGGGTGCACAGATGCATTCCCCCCCAATCGATCGTATTGCAGTCCGTTGAAATAGTTGCTCGATTCAAATTTGCCGAAGCGCTGTTCAATGGCAGATCCTTCATGCCATTTGAATTGAAGCACATCATTTTCTTCTTGCCAAGTCATTCTATCAACATAAATATCTAAGCCATGGAAACTAGACATAAAAGGTGAAACCGCCTGCCCTGTTTTGTCGCGCATGAACTCAGCCAAGCCTGCTTCTCTTCTGTACACATAATTCAATCCAACATGATGAATGCTATCTTTATCCCCAATACGAAACATAAGTTGCGCATTGTCAGATGTCACAAACTTTATATTTATGTTGATTTCATTGGAACTCAAGCGATAAAGCACCTTGTTGTTTTTGATGTATTCAATTTTAGCTTTGGCGCTGGTATTTCCAACTCCAACAAAAGTGTTTCCATGCATAGCAAATCCACCGGAGTAGTTCATGTTAGGAACAATATTTGGAATTTCTAATTGCCTATTGAAAGAAGTAAATTGCGGATATTTTTTGTCAATATCTCGAGTAAAATTGGCTGTATGGTCGTATAAATTCCCTAATATGGGGTGTTTGAAGTACGGAGTATAAAATTGCACTGAATCGCCATGATACGAAGTGGTTCGCAAGGAAATTTCATATTTATTGAGGCGGGCATAGGTTTCATTCGATAACAAGCCAACTTTTTCCCAAGTTACAATTCCTTTTTTGCCAACCCATTTCGATTTTTCTAAATCAAAAACACCGTCTGTTCGCGTAAGTGACATACTATCAATAGGTTGCCTATCTTTCCCTAACGTAATACAAGTCAAGTTGACGTCGCGAAAATGAAAAACTATTCCGTTTGGACCTCTTGTTAATTCATAATCTCCATTATAGCAAACCCAGTAAAAATTTGTAGCTTGAAACAAAAGTCCATCATTGAAAAAATCATGCATGTTTTTCAAATATTCCTTGGCATATTTCAGATTTCCTTTATCTAAATATTCATCTAGGAGCTCATGCCATAACTGATAGTTTTTTGAAATAAAAACATCTTTTTCAATGGCATACATCGAGCTTACATAGTAATATAAATCTGGAATAGGCAAGAGCTTTTTATCGTGAATTTTGTTGCAGGTCTCAACCATTCTGTCGAATTTGGTCTGCGTCATTTTATCCAGAATATATGGTTCGAAATCGTTTAGAAAATCTTTGGCCAACTTGGCATCGTGGGCAGCTAAATACCGACTTAAATCCTTGGCGAATTTTTCACGATTATTGGAAAATGTTTGCGCATCAAGGCTGTTGGATAAAAACAAAAGCAGCAGAAAAACTATAGACTGTTTCATGAATAGCATCGATTTTGTCAGTTAAAACAAAAATTCTTCCAAAAACGAAGACTAGAATAGCACTAGGCCATTCTTTTCACAAAAGTCAAACACGACCAATTTTCGTCTTGAAAGGATTTGTCAAGGGCTAAATTACAATTTTTAGCGATACTGATGAGCTCTTCATTGTCGGAAGTGAAAAATCCGCTTAGAAACAAGCGACCGCCGTAAACCAAACTATCGGCATAGCACTGCATATCTGCCTTGAGCACATTTTTGTTGATATTGGCCAAAATCAAATCGAATGACTTTCCGATTATATTTGAAACATCTCCATGCTGCACTTCGATATTTGCGCAGCCATTTCGTTGCGCATTTTCTATTGAATTTTCATATGCCCAGAGTTCAACATCAACAGCCAATACCTGTTGTGCCCCCAATTGTTCAGCTAAAATGGCCAAAACACCAGTTCCACAACCCATATCCAAAACGTTTTTGGGTATTAATTCGAGGTCAAACAAGGCCTGCGACATCAAACGCGTTGTTTGGTGATGTCCTGTTCCAAAAGACATTTTTGGTTCAATTACAATGACGTATTTGGTTGCAGAAAAATCATGATGAAATGGCGCCACAATGGCCAAATCTTGTCCAATAATTACCGGTTCAAAAGAACTTTCCCAAGAAGCATTCCAATTCTGAGCCTCAATGTGTTTGATATCAAAATTCAAAGTTAAACCATCGGGCGGATTGTTCAATATTTCAATACTTTTGAGTTCGTTTTCATCAAACAAATCAGCTTGAATATAGGCTTGAAAACCAGATTCTGTTTCTACAAAACTTTCAAAACCAATTTCGGCCAAGTAGGCAGTTAAAATATCTGACCAAGGCGCTTTTGGGCTGATTTCGAAAGTTATTTCAAAATAATTCATCGTGCTGCATGGATAATGGATAAGAAATCTGCTGCTTTAAGAGAAGCCCCTCCAATCAAGCCGCCATCGATATCCGACATGGCAAACAACCCGGCAGCGTTGCTTGGATTACAGCTACCTCCGTATAATATTCTTGTATGTTGGGCAATTTGTTCACCATATTGCTTATGTAACAGAGTTCTGATGTGCTGGTGCATCTCATTGGCTTGTTCATTGCTGGCTGTTTTACCCGTGCCAATGGCCCATACGGGTTCATACGCTATCACAATTTGGTTGAAGCGCGAACCATCTTCATGCAAAAGCGATTCGATCAATTGTTGCGCCACGTAGTCAAAATGTTGTCCCGACTCCCGAATTTGCTCAGGTTCTCCGCAACAGAAGAAAACGGTAAACCCTTGATTAAGAGCTAGTTCCACTTTGCGTTTCAGCAGTTCTGCGTCTTCATGAAAAAGTGCTCGACGCTCAGAATGGCCAATCAATACGGTTGAAACGCCCAAATCTTTAAGATGATTTACGGATATTTCGCCTGTAAAAGCACCAGATTCAGCGGGATAAAAATTTTGTGCACCTACCGACAAAAGTCCTTCGGCATTTTTTGCCACGTTTAAGGCATCGAGAAATACATGCGGAGCAAATACAACCACATCGGCATGGGCCAAATTATCTACACTCACCTCCAATTCTCCATACAGATGCAGGGCCTCATTTTTTGTGAGGTTCATTTTCCAGTTGCCTGCAATAATCTTCTTTCTCATTCTAGTCTCAATTTTGAACTTATCGTTTCATATTTGGGTAGACCACGCAAAGGATACTTGGCTTCAACTATACCTTTTCGGAGCACCATCAAACATACATTTGAACGACAAATTTGATTCAATTCAGTGCGTTCAAGATTCAAGTAGAGTAAGCTATTGAAATCTAGTTCTGATTTTTCGTGCCATAAGGCCAATCGCTGGTAACCCAATGCCGCGATATCATATTCTTGCTCTTTTATTTTTTGAGAAAGTTCTCGAATATTGATCCAATCTTCAGAACTAATTTTGCGCATATCCTTCACCACCCAAATAAAAATTAAATCTGAATCCACAAGTGATTTGCTCAAATCGAACTGGGCATTATCTTCATGAATCCCAATAAATTTTTCAATTACAAAATTAGTGTCTTTGTAGAGTTCTTGACCAAACTCGCGGGTATGAAACACATCAGAGCGACCCGTTTGTTTGTTAAAAACACGGAATAATTCTTCAGAATACGCACTCAATAAAAGTTCAACGAACGGATGTTCAATGCCATATTTCAGAATATCAGTATGTGCGAGTATCGGCCTGAATTTAGATGCAGATGGATTTTCAAACGGATTTATTTTGTGCTCTTTTGCACGGACAAAAACAAAATTTAAATCGGCTAAAATGGGAGAATTGTTGTATGTCTCTTCACTCAAAAAGACCATTTTATTCGTGAATTTATGTTGATACACATATATCATCTCCGACTTTTGCTCGTTGGGCGACTGAATTGAAAGAGAAGAACCAATGGCGTATGCGCGAAAATCACTGAGCGGCTCAAAGGAAATCACATAGTAGAGCACACCTCCGAGAAGCACACTCACAAAAGCCAAACTGCCTAAGCTTGTTTTCAAAATTTTCACACCAAAACGACGGACATTTGTTGCCAAATACAAAACAACACCTGAGAGCACAACGAGCCAAAACCAACCACTCAAAATGCCATGAACGAGCAAAGCGATCCATGCACAAATGCCAAACAATGTGCTCTCAAACGGCGCATTTGGAAGCATCCAAAATTGGGTGACGAATAGAATAAGCGTGAAAAACAGAAGTATCAAGTTGCGAGAAAACGACAGTTCTTTTGTTAATTCAAAACCGAAAAAACCATGGTTACTCTCGCCCAAACATCCACAATTGTTGATACAAACGATATTTTTCGTTTCGGAAAACTGCAAGGCCTTATTCTTGATTCCTTTGAAAGTGAGTGTGGTATCCGTCTCACTTCGAGCAAGTAATTTAGGTGCATTTTCCTCATTTTCTTGAATTGAAAACTGCTTCACATAAGTTTGTTGTTCATCGCAAGTTGATGTGTAAAACGATACATAAGAAAAAACGACTACGAGCGGCAACAAAAGAAAAGCTGCCAATTTGTAGAGCATGTGATAAAGCAGCATGAGTGCCAATAAGATTTCTATAAACGCTAGTGCAATGGAGATTTTCAAAGTCCAAGAAACATAGGGTTCTAATGAGAAATTGTTCCAACCAAAGCTTTGCCCCATCTTCAGAGAAAGTGCTCCATCTTGAAAGTACTGTTCCAAAACTTGAGCAAACCCAATGGGGTCGTTTAATTTTCCAAAACCCGAAATGAGCAGCACAACGGCCATCGCCAAACGTGCAAAATAGGCATACATATAAAAGCCCTTCAAAATGGCAAGAAACACCAGTGATAGCGCAAAGATTGCCCCACCAATGAGCTTAAGCGTTATTCCCGATGAAGCATCAATGAACCAGGCGTTGAGCAATAGGCATATGCCCATCACGTTCAAGACGATCAACAAAACATTGAGCAAAGTTGAACGGCCTTCAAAAAGTAATTTCTTCGATTTTGCGGTGTTTCCTTTCATGTGTTAGGCATCAAAACCGAGTAAAATTAAGGCAAAAACGGCGTAGTTCAACATATCATAGTAATTGGCGTCGATGCCTTCAGAAACTTGTGTTTGTCCTGCGTTGTTTTCTATCTGCTTGGTTCTGAGTATCTTCATTAAAATCAAATCCGTGATAGACGAAACGCGCATAGAACGCCAAGCTTCTCCGTAGTCGTGGTTTTTCCGCAGCATCAAATCGGCACTTTCTTGGGCGTATTTATCATAGAGCGCCATCACTTGCGCCACAGGCATTTGGTTTAATTTTTCGGTATCCGCACCTGCTTCCAAGGGCAATTCCAGTTGAATGAGCGCCATGATGCAGTAGTTCACAATAGCCACAAAACCCTCTTCTAAAGTTTCATCAACCTTAGACACGCCCGTTTCTTGTATCGTTCGGATGCGTTGCGCCTTGATAAAGATTTGATCGGTTAATGAACTGGGCCTGAGTATGCGCCATGCCGTGCCGTAGTCAGCTGTTTTCTTCTCAAACAACTGTCGGGATTTTTCTATTACTTTCGCGTATTGTATGTCGGTTTCCAAAATATTGTTGCTGCGTTTAAGGGTGCCAAATTAATAATAAAATTGAGTTCAAGAACTATGAATTTTCCACAACTTTTCTCTTTTCAACGCGCCAAAATTATGGCCGTAATCAATACCACGCCCGATTCTTTTTATGCAGGCAGCAGAAGCACCACAGATGTTGATCTCCTGAAAAAAGTTGAAAAAGCACTACGCGCAGGCGCTGATTGGATAGATGTTGGTGGCGTTTCTACCCGACCTGGCTCAGATTTTGTTGATTTAGCAGAAGAAAGAAGTCGTGTGATTCCAGCAATTCAACAGATAAAAAAAGAGTTTCCGAGTGCCGTTTTGAGCATCGATACCTTCCGACATGAAATTGCCCAAGAAGCATACGAATTTGGTGCAGACATCATCAATGATATTTCTCATGGCGCCAATGAAGATTTGTTGCGTTTTTGTGCTAACGAAAATTTGCCCTACATCCTGATGCATATGCGCGGCACACCCGAAAACATGATGCAAAACACCGATTATCAAAACGTGGCGCAAGATGTTTACACAGAATTATTCAACAAAAAACAGGAGCTTGTTGGTCTGGGCTTGAAAAACATAATCATCGACCCAGGCTTTGGTTTTAGCAAAACGCTGGAGCAGAATTATCATTTGATGCAGAACCTAGACTTTTTTATAAAAATGAACTCCCCTATTTTGGTTGGTATCAGCAGAAAATCAATGATTTATAAGCTTTTAAACACAGATGCAGATGCGGCTTTGAACGGCACAACAGCACTGAACACCATCGCGTTGTTGAAAGGCGCCAATATTTTACGGGTTCATGATGTTAAAGAAGCGGTGGAAGTGCGCGCAATTGTGGAACAGCTATCGGTATCAAGAACCTGACAAGAATCAGTATTTATTCTTTATTTGATGCGTACCTTTGTTTAAAATTTACAGACATGAAAATCGAAGTTCACAATATTAAATGCGGCGGCTGCATGAATTCCATAAAAAAATCTATGTTGAATATTGAAGGCGTTGAAGACGTTCTGTTTTCCGAAGACAAAGAAACCGTTGAAATTGTTGGTGCTGCCAATAGAGACAACGTTGTTGAAGCATTGGCAAAATTGGGTTATCCAGAAAAAGGAAACAACAATTTGTTGGCTAAAACCAAATCATTTGTGAGTTGCGCTGTAGGCCGAATGGGGGCTGAATAAACCCTAATTTTCGTTGACCCTATTTTCTATCTTTCCATTCCTTAAAATCACCCGAATGCTTACCTGCATCTAGGTTTAACGACTTGTTTTTATTTTTTGATTATTTATTAGTCATTTATTTGATAATATTATAATCATTTGTTTATTTTTGTCTCAAAATTGAGCAATGAATAAACGCGCCATAGCACACATGGATTTGGATACTTTTTTTGTGTCGTGCGAACGCTTATTAGACAGTCGTTTAAATGGATTACCCATTCTTATAGGCGGCACGAGCGATCGTGGGGTTGTGGCAGCATGCAGCTATGAAGCGCGCAAGTTTGGTATTCACTCGGCCATGCCCATGAAATTGGCCAAACAGCTCTGTCCGGAGGCGATTATCATCAAAGGAAACAGCGGCATTTACACCAAATATTCTCGTTTGGTAACCGAGGTTATTCAAGAATACGCACCGCTTTACGAAAAGACCTCCATCGACGAATTTTATTTGGATTTCACAGGCATGGATCGCTTTTTTGGCACTGTGAAATACGCACGAGAATTGCGCGAGAGAATCATCAGAGAAACGGGTTTGCCTATTTCCTTTGGTTTATCGGAAAACAAAACTGTATCTAAAGTAGCCACCGGAGAAGCGAAGCCCAACAATCAGCTGCACATTGATTACGGCACAGAAAAAATGTTTTTGGCTCCCCTACCCGTTAAGAAAATCCCGATGGTGGGTGAAAAAACCCAGCAAACACTTTACGGTTTGGGCATTCGAAAAATTCACACCCTGCAAGAAATGCCTGTAGAATTGATTGAAAGTGTTTTGGGTAAAAACGGCGTTGCTATTTGGAAAAAAGCCCAAGGTGTCGACCAAAGTCCGGTGATACAATACAACGAACGCAAATCCATTTCCACCGAGCGCACTTTTGACCGCGACACCATCGACGTTAGGAAATTGCGCTCCATTTTAATTGCCATGACAGAAAACCTCGCTTTTCAGTTGCGGCGCGGCGATAAAGTAAGTGGTTGCGTTACCATAAAACTGCGTTACAGTGATTTTCAAACCCAAACCTTACAGAAAAAAATAAGTTATACCTCTGCCGACCACGAGTTGTTGCCTGTGGCTTTGGAATTGTTTGAAAAACTTTACACGCGCAGGGTGCTCATCCGTCTGATTGGCATTCGATTTAGCGACTTGGTTACGGGCAGTTATCAGATTAAGCTTTTTGACGATTCCGAAAAAATGGTGGATTTGTATCACGCCATGGACAACATCCGCAAGCGTTTTGGCGACAGAGCTGTGTTGCGGGCTGCGGGCATGGATGCCAAAACGATAGGAAGATTTAACCCATTTAGTGGGGAGCCACCGCCACTTTTGGCGAATAGGAGGATTTAGAAGAGCGACTAGCGACTGGCGACTGGTAAATTACTAACAAAACAAAGTAGTAATTAAAAAATAAATGAAATGAGAGATTTTAAACAACTAATCATCTGGCGTTCAGGTCTGGATGTAACAAAGAAAGTTTATCGAATAACTAAAAAACTGCCGGAAGATGAGAAATTTGGATTGTGTTCACAGATGCGAAGGTCGGCGGTGTCAATTTCATCTAATATAGCAGAAGGTTGTAGTAGAAACAGTGATTTAGAGTACAAGCGTTTTCTTGAAATAGCAATTGGATCATCGTTTGAACTAGAAACACAATTGATAATCGCACATGAAATAGGATATATCGAAATGGAAGAAACCAACAACCTACAAAACGATATTGTGGGCTTACAAAGACAAATTAACTCCCTAATAAATCGACTAAAAGGCAAATAAAGCTTCTGGCGACTGGCCTCTAGCTGCTAGCCAAGAACTGCCAGAAGCCAGGAGCCAGAAGCTAGAAGCTAGAAGCCTAACAAAAAACCTACAACAATGAACGAAAAATTAATCTTAAAAGAAGACACCATCATCAATAGAATTTATATGATTCGAGGAATGAAAGTAATGCTGGACAATGACTTGGCAGAACTTTACGAAGTAGAAACAAAGCGTATAAACGAACAAGTCAAAAGAAATCTGAGTCGATTTCCGACCGATTTCATGTTTCAACTCAACGAAAGAGAATTCGACAACTTGAGGTCGCAATTTGCGACTTCAAGTTGGGGTGGACGACGAACTTTTCCCTATGTTTTCACAGAACACGGCGTTTTGATGCTTTCAAGTGTACTGAATAGCCCAAAAGCGATTGAAGTCAATATTCAAATCATGAGAATTTTCATTCGTATGCGTTCCGCCCTACTTGAAAACCAAGAATTGATTAATAAAATCGAGCAAATCGAACAGCAAACAACCCAAAATTCCGAAGACATTCAATATGTGTTTCGTGTTGTGAAAGAATTGATTCATAAGAAAGCAGAACCGAGAAAAAGAATTGGATTTAAGTAAAAGCGACTGGCAACTGGCCGCTAGCTACTAGCCAAGAACTGCCAGAAGCCAGAAGCTAGCAGCCTAACAAAAAACCTACAACAATGAACGAAAAATTAATCTTAAAAGAAGACACCATCATCAATCGAATTTATATGATTCGAGGAATGAAAGTAATGCTGGACAGAGATTTAGCAGAGATGTACGATGTTAAACCTATCAGACTTCGCGAACAAGTCAAAAGGAATATTGAACGCTTTCCAGAGAACTTTATGTTTCAGCTCAACTCTGAAGAAGTAGAAAAGATGGTATCGCAAAATGCGATACCTTCAATAAAGCACCTCGGTGGTCACATGCCATATGTATTTTCAGAATATGGCATTCTGCAATTGGCAAATGTTTTAAGAAGTAATAAAGCCAATCAAATGAGCATCAAGATTATCGAGATTTTCATAAAAATGCGCGAAATGCTCGCTAATCAAAAGGACTTAATACTAAAAATTGAACAACTTGAAAAAAACATGATGAAACAGAACCAAAAAAATCAAAAATACGACGAAGATATCGACATGATTTTTAACGCGCTCAAACAACTACTTCATCAAAAAAATGAACCTAGAAAACGAATTGGATTTAAGTAAAAGCGACTGGCTGCTAGCCAAGAACTGCCAGAAGCTAGTAGCTAGAAGCTAGCAGCCAAAAAAAAATGTTCACGCACTCCACATATAGCCTCCGCTACGGGATATTGAAACCCGATGAACTCATTCCACTGATGAAGGAACTGGGCTATAATGCTTTTGCGCTCACAGATATCAATACCACTTCAGCAGTTTTGCAAAGCCTGAGATTGGCCCAAGAACACCAAATCCACCTCGCAGTTGGCATCGATTTTCGCAATGATGTAAGCTGTCAATTTATGGTGATTGCCAACAACAACCGAGGTTTTCATGAACTCAATTTTTTCTTGACCGAGCACCTGCATCACGAAATTTCATTCCCGAAAGAAGCGCCATTTTTAGGCAACTGCACGGTCATTTATCCTTACGAAAACATCCCCACACGACCACTGCGTGAAAATGAATTCGTGGGAATAAACACCAACAATATCAACAAATTACTCAGAGAAAAACACGCATCTTGGTTCAAAAAAACTGTAATTGCCCAAACCATGACCTTCGCACAAAAAGTGGATTTCAACACGCATCGTTTGCTGCGCGCTATAGACAACAACTGCTTGCTTTCTAAGCTTCAAAAATCACAACAAGCCGATGAAAATCAGTTTTTTATACCGAAAATAGAATTATACAAAGTCTTCGACAACGATGCCGAACTCATCAAGCGAACCGAGCAAATCTTGGAAGCATCGCAGGTTCACTTTCAGTTTGGTAGCGAGGCCACTTCTCAAAACATTATCAGCTATACGGGTAGCATTCCCGAAGACTTGGAATTGGTGCGAAAATTAGCCTTTGATGGCGTTAAAAATCGCTTTAAAGTAATCACGCCCACCATCCAAGAACGCATCGAACACGAAATCGACTTGATACATAAAAAAGGCTTTCTGTCCTACTTTCTCATCACTTGGGACATCATCAACTATGCGCGTTCCAAAAATTATTTCCACGTGGGCAGAGGCAGCGGCGCCAACAGTTTGGTGGCCTATTTGCTCCATATTACAAATGTGGATCCGCTGGAGTTGGATTTGTATTTCGAGCGATTCATCAATTTATATCGCAGCAGTCCACCCGATTTCGACATTGACTTTTCTTGGCGCGACCGCGATGATGTGATTCAATATATTTTCAAACGTTTTCCACAGGCTGCCTTGTTGGCCACCTACAACACCTTTCAATACAAAGCTGCCATCCGAGAATTGGGCAAAGTGATGGGGATGCCCAAATCCGAAATTGACTTATTGACCACACGCCAAAGCGAACCCGAAGATCAAATTGCACGCTTGGTGATGCGTTACAGCCAACGCATCACGGGGCTCCCCAATCATTTGAGCATACATGCAGGTGGTATCATCATTCCCGAAAAGCCAATCACTTGGTACACCCCCACTTTTATGCCGCCCAAAGGTTTCCCAACCACCCAATTCTCCATGCTCGAAGCCGAAGATGTGGGGCTTTACAAATTTGATGTTTTAAGTCAGCGCGGTTTGGGGAAAATCAGTGACTCCATTGAACTCATCTATAAAAATCAGCCTGACAATCCACCACACGACATCCACGATGTGAAACACTTTATTCAAGATGAAAAGGTGAAAAATTTACTCCGAAATGCAGAAACAATTGGCTGTTTTTATGTGGAATCGCCCGCCATGCGCAACCTAATCAAAAAATTGGAAGTCGATGATTATTTGGGTGTTGTGGCTGCCAGTTCAATTATCCGTCCGGGGGTTTCAGGTTCGGGTATGATGGACGAATACATCAAGCGCCACCGTGAGCCCGAGCGTAGGAAAAACACACACACCGTGATGCAAGAAATTATGCCTGAAACCTATGGCGTGATGGTTTATCAGGAAGATGTGTTGAAAGTGGCGCACCATTTTGCCGGTTTAGATTTGGGCGAGGCCGATATTTTGCGAAGAGCTATGTCGGGTAAATTTCGCTCCAAAGCCGAATTTCAAAAACTCAAAGAAACTTTTTTCGAAAAATGCAACGAACGTGGACACAGCATCAACATGACGCACGAAGTTTGGAACCAAATTGAAAGTTTTGCGGGCTATGCATTTTCCAAAGGACACTCCGCTTCCTATGCCGTGGAGAGTTATCAATGCATGTATCTCAAAGCCTACTACCCCATCGAATTTCTGCTGGCCAGTCTCACCAATTTCGGTGGATTTTACAGTGTAGAAACCTACATCCACGAAGCCAAACGCTACGGAGCAATCATTGAATCGCCCTGCGTAAATCAAGGCAAATACCAAAGCAGCATCCAAGGAAAAACAATTTATCTGGGTTTTAATTTGGTGAAAGAAATCGAAGACAAAGTGGCCATTCAAATTGAACAAGAACGTTGGATAAACGGTATCTTCAAAGACCTGAATCATTTCCTGAAGCGCGTTGAAATCTCGTTAGAGCAAATCAACATTTTAATTCGCATTGGTGCCTTTCGCAGTTTTGGATTACCCAAAAAAGAACTACTTTGGCAAGTGCAATTCTATTTCCATGGCAAGAAAATGAACACCCCACAAATGGTCATTTTCGATGAAAAACCCAAACAGTTCAAACTGCCCAAGCTCCAAGAACTCTTTGCCGAACAAGCATTTGAAGAATTGGAATTACTCGGTTTTCCGCTGTGCAACCCCTTCGATTTGCTGCGCGAAAAAGCCCCAAGTGTGGTGCATCCCCACGAATATCTCGAAAAAAACAAAGGACTCAAAGTGGTGCGATACGGCTACCTCGTTACCGCCCGACGCGTGCGAACCAAAAACAACGACAACATGTATTTCGGTATGTTCACCGACCAAGAAGGCAACTATTTCGACACCGTTCATTTCCCCGAAAGCGCCCACAAATTTCCCTTCCGTGGCATGGGTATTTACCAAATCATAGGTGTTGTTTCAGAATCGCATGACGTTTATCACATTGAGGTGGGCTCGATGCAAAAAATGGTGTGGGTGGATGACCCGAGGTATAGGGACTCATAAAACATTTACTTCAAATCCCCTTCTCCATCCTCCAATGCTGAATTTCATCAAACAGCAAATGCGTTTTTTCTTTTTGTATATAACCCAAACTCAGGTAGAATGGAATGGCATTTTCGCGGGCTTGCAACATCATTTTTGCGTAGCCTAACATGCGGGCATTCTGTTCGGCGGCCAACATGATTTTTTTGCCAAGGCCTTTGCCTTGTGCGCTGTCATCAACGGCCATGAAGCGAACTTGAGCAAATTCATCGCTTTCTGTGTCGAGGCGCGCGACTCCAAGAATTTTGTCGTTTTCGAAGCAAGCCAAATGAATAGCAATGGCGTCTTGTTCATTGCGCTCAGAACCAAGTGGTTGATTCCACGGAGCGCGAAGAATTCGATAACGCAAATCGTAGTAAGCGTCCCATTCTTGTTGATTTTGAGGGGTTCTGATTTCCATATTAATCATGGAACTTAAACGCAATACTCGTAACGCGCTTGGTAATTTTATCGTGTAATTTTTCGGAGCGCACTAAATCTTGAGCGGCTGGCTCCTTGAACAATTGTTTCAAATTTTTGATCTCGGCGCAAGGAATATGGAGCGCATGCATGTCTTCCAGTAAATCATTGACCATGTATTGCGAGATTGGATTTTGTAATTCCACTTGAAGTTCAGTTCGATTCTGAACGCGTAATTGATTGTTGGTAAATCTCTTATCCTGAATCAACTGAGGCACTTCCAAGACTTTCACGAGTAATTCAAAGTGGGTTTGGCTGCCGATGGCAAAAGTCACCAAACGTTCATCTCTGGTTTTAAAAATCTCACCATAAGGTGCAATATTGGGATGTAAAGAGCCCATTTTTACTGGTACATGGCGCTTCATCAAGTAGTTGGATGCCTGGTTCACCAAACTGCTAACCGCCGCATCATAAAGCGAAACCGAAACCACACTGCCCTGACCCGTTTTCATGCGCTTCATCAAGGCCAAAAGGAGTCCTTCTTTCAGGTGATGTGCCGCCAAAACATCAATCAGCGCTACGGGCATTTTCACTGGCGGACCTCCTGGCTCGCCATTCATCGACATAAAACCAGTTTCAGCTTGCAAAATCAAATCGTAGGCAACGCGGTCGGAGTCGTCACCGAAGCCCGAAATTTTTCCAATAATCAGTTGGGGATTGAGTTTCATGAGTAAATCATCGGTCAAATTCATTTTCTCTTGATCGCCATGTTTGAAATTCATCAAAACCACGTCAGCGGTTTTTAATAATTCCATCAACCTTGCATGGCCCTCATCAGATTTCAAATCCAATGAGAGGTATTTTTTCTGATAATTCACACTACAGAAATAGGCCGAAATTGGGCTATCCACAGGTTCCAAAGGCAATTTCCAAGAGCGCGTTACATCAGGATTCATCGGATTTTCAATCTTCACCACATGTGCACCCAATTCGGCAAAAAACATTCCGACATGAGGTCCGGCAAGCACTGTGGCCAATTCGATAACTTTTAAATCCTCCAAGCTTGAATTCATGCGGCAAAGTTCGTGATTTTTTCTTCGTAGTGATAGGAATTGATAGGTGTAAAATTGAAATTCCTAAGAACTTCTTTCTAACTCCTAATACCTGTAAAATAGGCTTTCAAAATCTCAGCATTCGGCATCTTAGCAGTATTCACCTCCAACAATTTTGGGCGACCATTCTCTGCAGGCAAATAGAATTTATCAAGTTCATTTTCAAAGCTATTCAAGTCCGAGGCAAAAGCATATTCAACGTTGAATGCATTACAAATATGTTCAGCTGAAAAATCGTGCTTGGCCACGAAAAAATCATCTCGGAAAGACGAATCATCTGGACCAGGAATAATTTCAAAAATGCCCCCGCCGCCATTGTGAATCAAGATAATTCGCAAATTATCAGAAAGATATTGATTCCACAAAGCATTTGAATCGTAGAAAAATGAAACATCGCCCACAACAAGTGTGTGCATTTTATCCAATTGTTTGGAGGCTGCGCCAACTGCCGTACTCACACTGCCATCAATGCCACTTGTGCCGCGATTGCAATGCACTTCCAAATTTTTGCGTGAATTAAAAAGCTGGGCGTAGCGCGCTACAGAACTGTTGCCTACATGAAAAACAGTATTTTGAGGAATAAAATCCAATATGGTTTGCATCACTTTGAAGTCGGAATAGGCAACGCTTTGCTCAAAATCGCGATGCAGTTGTTCAGTTTTCGAAAAGGTATTTCTCCACAAATTGCCAAAGGCCAATGGATTTGTCTCAGTACTAAAAAGAGGAAAATCAGACTTCATCAACTCCTCAAAAAACAAGTGTTCCGGTATGGCCAAGCTGTGGTCTAAACGCTCATAGGTGTCCATGTCGGGGAAGTCCGTTCCAATTTTCCAGACGACTTGCAAATTGGATTTTCGTAAAAACACCTTTATTTTTTTGGAGATTACAGCGTTGCCCAAAACCACCAACATTTCAGGCATAAAACGCGCGTCAGAATTATCAAAGGCTGCCAAGACTCGGTCGATGCAGGGTATCACTCCATCCAATTCTACATTCGAAGTGTTTTCTGTTAAAATCACGGTATCGGCATCGGATGCAAATGAAGAAAGCAATTGATTCAACTGATTTCCGGGCGACATCTGACCGATTAAAATCATGCGCTTTTTGTGTTTCATCCAAGATTCTCGAAAAAATGAAAGTTCATCATTCGAAACGGAATTTTGAGGTGTGTCAAAGTGTACTTGAGGCAAATTTATTTCCTGAGCATCAACCAATTCATACAAAGGTTCTTCGAAAGGCATATTGATATGAACCGGCCCGGTTTTGGCAAAATTGAGCGCTTTTTGGATTTCAAGATTGTAAGTTTCTTGTAAATCTCTGGTTTTCGCTTCGGATGGAAAACTGATTTGATGATCTATAAAATTTGAGAAAACACCTGCTTGGCGTATCGTTTGTCCATCTCCGCGATCAATCCATTCTAAGGGTCGATCGGCAGAAATCACTACAAACGGCACGCGCTGATAATAAGCCTCGGCAACAGCGGGTGCGTAATTCAACAAGGCGCTTCCACTTGTACACAAAACAGGAACAGGTTTGCGCGAAACCAAGGCCATCCCCAAAGCATAAAAAGCTGCGCTGCGTTCGTCGTGGATACAAACCGAACGAAATTTTCCGCTGCCCACCAAGCCAATCACCAAAGGAGCGTTGCGCGAACCAGGAGAAAAAACTAAATCTTCTACACCTAGTTTGACTAATGCTTCTAATAGAATTTGTACGCCAATTTTTGAAGTTGTCTGTGTCATGTTGAAAAAACAAATGGAGTGCAAAATAAGTTTAAAAGGCCGTTCAAATAACACTTTACCCCAAAAACCTACCCAATGCCTCACTTTTCCGTTCTGTTTCCAACCATTCTTTGGCGGGATCAGAATCTTGGGTCAAGCCGCCGCCGACGTAGAGCGCCGCTGCATTTTGGTGAATCTGCATGCAGCGTAAATTCACAAACAAATGCATATTTCCTGGTTCTGCCCAGCCGATTATTCCGGTGTATAATTCTCGGTGGTGATTTTCATATTTTTGATACAATTGGCGCGCTGCATTTTTAGGGACGCCACAAACAGCTGGAGTTGGATGAAAATCGCGGATAAATTGCCACAAATGATCGTTGGCCATGGAAAATTCGAAATCATTGCGCAGATGTTTAACCGGACCAACAACATGTACATAGCGCTCCGATTGCTTTTCGATTTGTCCGTATTTGTTGATTAATTCAGCCAAATAATCGGAAACATATTGCTGTTCATCGCGCTCCTTTTGAGTCCACAATTCATCGCTTTCTGCAGAAGCCAAAGTGCCCGCCAAAGCCATACTCGTGTAACATTCACCTTGGCTTTTCACCAAAATTTCGGGCGTTGACCCCATCCAAAATCCCAATTCTTGCGAATAGAAAGCATAGTTCAAATTGTTGGGGTAAGCTGCTAACAGTTCAAAAAAGACTTTCTTGAATTCCTCATTCGACCAATTGCGCTGCTTAATGCGTGAAAACACAACTTTATCGATGTGCTTTTCCTTCATTTCATCAACCAACGCGGTGCAATTCTTGAGATAGGCTGATTCAGAAATGGCTTCAATTTGTTTATCAGAAAAATTGGGCAATTCCAAATCGTCAATAGACACAGCGGCCTTTTCTTCAAATTGCCAAAAACGTTCACCATGCGCATCAGAAACAATGAAGCCACTTGGGTTTGAATCTGTTATGAGTTGCCATGATCCAGTTAAAATCTGTGTTGAACCATTGGTAAGTTTGTAAACCAAAAAATCGAGCGAATTCATATTGCAAAGAAACACAAAAAAGAGGGTTTGGATTTGAAAGAATCAATTCGAAATCAATCACTCCATCCTCAAAACCTGCAAAACATCCTTAAAAAGTACATAAAATTTTTGCTTCACCAGCTGAAATTGAGGATAAGGAGCACCTGAAATGGGCGTAGAAAATTTAGATTTTGCTTTGAAATTGTATCCACACAATTGGGCTTTATCTATGTAAAAAAAGTTATTGGCATCAACATCAATCCACTGAATGTTAGGTACTTCAACAAAATTAATGAGCGCCCCAAACATGTCGAAAATGTACACGCCTCGGCCTTCGTCAACGACATACAAATTCCCAAATCGTTCCAACATTTGAATGGGTTCTTTGAGTCCAATCATGCCATATAAATTTTCGGTTTCTAAGGTGCGTTTGCCTTCGCTGTTGAAAAGAATAAGCTTGGAATTGTCTTGGTCGAATACCCAAATACGGTCGAATTGCATAGAATAACACACCAAAGTAGCGTATGAAACATCTAAATCAGAAAGTCGTGTTTTGGTTTGATAAGGCGTAAAAGTATTATCGAAAAACCCAATCAGCTGTTGCTCGCGGAAAAAAACCAAATATTTCATCGGATTTACCAAATCCATGTCGGTGATGTCACCAAAGGCTTTCACGCTTTGTTGAAACATTAAATTGCCTGTGGTGTCCATTTTGTACATAGCATCTTTCTCAAACCAGACGATGTAACCCAAAGGGTCTACTCTGAAATTTATAGATTTTGCAGGTAAAACACGATCCACGACCAAGTTCACCTGACCCAAAACGGGAAAAAATGTAGCTAATAAAAATGCTGTTATCAATGCGTTTTTAAACATAATTCAAGTACCTCTTCTATAGTTTTTCTTTCATTCGACAATCTTGGAACTTTGTGTTGGCCACCTAACTTGCCCTTAGATTTAAGCCATTTTTCAAAACTACCCGATGGCAAAACCCTTAAAACCGGGAGCAATAATGCAATATCTCCTTTTCGCTTGGCTTCGTAATCGCTATTCAATTGTTTCAGTTCGAAATCCAATTGTTTGGCAAACTCGTCAAAACACTTAGGAGCTATTTCAAATTCTATCAACCATTCATGCGCACCTCCAGCACCTTGCTGCATAAACAATGGCGCGGCTGAATAGTCACGAATTTGTGCATTCATTTTCTTACAAGCCAATGCAATTGCTTGATCTGTATTCGCTACGACCAATTCCTCTCCAAAAGCATTGATAAATTGTGTTGTGCGACCGGTAATAATAAATCTGTGAGGCGACAATTCAGTAAATTGTATTGTATCCCCCAAAATATAACGCCACAAACCACCATTTGTTGAAATAACCAAAGCATAATTGACGCCAATTTCAACGTCAGCCAAAGAACAAACCTCTTTCGAATCTAAACCATCAAAAGAGCGCATAGGGATGAATTCAAAAAAGATGCCGTAATCGAGCATGAGCAGTAAATCGGAAGAATGAACTTGGTCTTGAATACCAAAAAAACCCTCCGAGGCATTATAGCTCTCAATATAGTTCATTCGACCTGGAAGAATTTTATCAAACGCCGCTCTATACGGTTCAAATTTAACCCCTCCATGCATAAAGCACTCTAAGTTGGGCCAAACTTCGTGTATATTGTTCTTGCCGGTTATTTCCAAAATTTTATTGAAAATAACCAATGTCCAACTTGGAACACCAGAAACCAAACAAACATCATTGTGAATGGTGTTTAAAGCAATCTCCATCACCTTTTCTTCCCAATTGTCCATCAATGCTATGTCTTTTGACGGCGTGAGTCTAAATTCTACCCAAAATGGCAAGTTCTTAACGATGATCGCGGATAAATCTCCAAAATAACTATCCTCTCCAATATTTATAGGCGTAGAGCTTCCTCCCACAACCAGATGCTTGGCTCCATAAAGATTAGCGTCCTTATAAATGTTGTAATATATACTTATCAAATCTTTACCGCCTTTGTAATGACAATCTTCAAGTGATTCGACAGATACAGGAATAAATTTACTTTTATCTGAGGTCGTTCCAGAGGATTTAGCGAACCATTTGACCTCAGAATTCCAAAGCACCTGCTGTTCGCCAGCAATCATCCGATCAATATATGGTTTTAAGGAGTTGTAATCTTGTAAGGGGACACGAACTTTAAATTCTTCGTAGGATTCAATTTCCTTAAAGTTATGTTCTCTGCCAAAAACTGTGTTGGATCCTGATTCAATCAATCGCAAAAACCATTGATTTTGAATTTCTAATGGATAATTCTTAAACAATTCAATTTGATGAATGCGTTTTTTGATTATCCATGAAAAAATTGCATTCAATGCCATACTGTTCGAAATTAATTTCTACTTATCACTATCGCCAGGGTTTTGATAGATGTAACTTAAACGTTGTCCATCTATCAAAAGTATAATTTCTGAACCAGATTCTTTGGTGTACGCAAAATCACTGATATCCACAAGGATTTCTTCTCGAACAATTTGACGGCAGTCATCACCATTGGCATTGTGGGTAATCATGATTGGGCGTTGCGCTGGTAAACTTTTCAAAATCGCCTTCGACCCCAAAATTTTAAATTCGTGAGGCTTGCAACCACCATTGTATTCAACAGTCAGGTGCAATTTATTTAAATCGTCGACATGAATGTCTATGAGCGTAAACGGATCAGATTGAGGTTTATCTTCGAGCATATCAATCAACAAGACCCAAACGGTGGTTCCCCGCTCTGTGGTGAATTTATTCGTTGCTTCCACAGGGTTCTCGTTTTTTCCTTTACATTTTTTCTTTCTATTGCCACAAGCCGGTAAAAAAACCAGCGACAGCATCAACGCGCTTAACAAGGTAATTCTCATGGTTATTTCATTTAATGGGTTTCAACCTTAAAACCAATTATCGTTCCAAAGGTAATGAAATATGTGAAAAACGAAATGTTAGCTTTAAACCTATTTCTTTCTGAAATAAATACGGATGGGCACACCGTAGAAATCCCAATTTTCGCGAATGCGATTTTCTAGGTAACGCTTATAAGATTCGGAAATGTACTGCGGCAAATTACAGAAAAAGGCAAAAGCCGGTGCATGTGTTGGTAATTGCTGCACATACTTGATTTTGATTTGCTTGCCCTTCAACATCGGTGGTGGATGTTGCGCAATAATGTTTTGCATTACGTTGTTCAACTCACTCGTTGGTATTTTTTGCATCCGATTTTGATACACCATCATGGCTGTTTCCAAAACCTTCAAGATTCTTTGCTTGGTAATGGTTGAGGTAAATACAATTGGCACATCGTTGAAAGGCGCCAAAGCCTCACGTAAATTATCTTCGTATTCTTTTAATGTGTTGGTTTCCTTTTCGAGTAAATCCCACTTATTTACAGCCACAACAACACCCTTGTGATTTTTCTCTGCGATGTAGAAAATACTCAAATCTTGTTTTTGAACACCTTCTGTGGCGTCGAGCATCACAATACAAACATCCGAATTTTCGATGGCTCTTACCGAACGCAAAACAGAATAGTATTCAATATCTTCATGCACCTTCGATCGCTTTCGAATACCTGCTGTATCAACCAAAATAAAATCAAATCCAAAGGCATTGAAATGAGCATCTAAAGAGTCGCGGGTGGTACCAGAAATCGGCGTCACGATGTTTCTTTCTTCGCCAGTTAAGGCATTTATCATCGAAGATTTACCTACATTTGGCTTTCCGACCACAGCAATTCTTGGCAATTCAGATGGTTCTTCAACGTCGGGATTAAAATGCTTCACCAAATCATCGAGCAAGTCGCCCGTGCCATGACCATTGATGGCCGACATGTCATAAACATCGCCCAATCCCAAAGAATAAAACTCTGAAGACAGACCAATGCGCTGGTTGTTATCTACCTTATTTGCAATGATATAGATTGGCTTTTTGGTTTTGCGCAACACTTCTGCTACACTTTCATCCAAATCCGTAATGCCAACCATCACATCAACCACAAACAAAATCACGTTGGCTTCAAGAATCGCAATTTCTACTTGCTTGCGTATTTCACCCTCAAAAATATCATCTGACCCGTGTACATACCCACCTGTATCGATTACAGAAAAAGGAATACCGTTCCACTCACCTCGACCATAGATGCGGTCGCGCGTAACGCCACTCACTTCTTTTACTATGGCACGTTGAGATTCTGTTAAACGATTAAAAAGTGTGGATTTGCCCACATTTGGGCGCCCCACAATTGCAATAATATTGCTCATGATTTGTATCCGTATTTACGCAATTTTCCATCGGTGCTGCGCCAGTCTTTATCAACTTTCACAAACAACTCTAGGTAAACGCGTTTATCTATAAAGCCTTCAATTTCCAAACGCGCGTCTCTACCAATTTTGGTGAGCACCGTGCCTTTGTGTCCTATAACAATTCCTTTTTGTGAGTCGCGCTCCACAATGACCAAAGCCCTGATGTGCGCCATGGTATCATCTTCCTTATAACTCTCTATTTCCACTTGACAAGCATAAGGAATTTCTTTTTGCAAGTTCAAGAATATTTTTTCGCGAATGATTTCTGAGATAAAGAAGCGCAATGGTCTGTCGCTCATATCTTCCTTATCGAAATAGGGAGGCGATTCTGGCAACAATTCCAAAATTTTCTCAAAAACCACATCCAAATTAAAGCCATGCAAAGCAGAAACAGGTAAAACTAATGCGTTGGGCAATTTTTCTTTCCAATAATCGCTGCGTTCCATTACGCGCTCTTGGGTGCCTAAATCTATTTTGTTGATGAGACACAACACAGGAACTTGTAACTTCGAAATGCGCTCCAATGTTTCCTTGTGGTTCATCTCATTTTCGAAGATATCTGTGATAAATAACAGAATATCAGCATCTTGCAATGAGGCATCTACGTAACTCATCATGGCTTCATGGAGTTTATAAGCCGCATTTACAACACCTGGCGTATCTGAAAAAACAATCTGATAATCTTCGTGATTCACCAAACCATGAATGCGGTGGCGTGTGGTTTGCGCTTTGGATGTAACAATAGACAATTTTTCGCCCATCATGGCATTTACCAAGGTAGATTTCCCAACGTTCGGACTGCCTACGATGTTAACGAATCCGGCTTTATGATTTTGTGTTGTTTCCATTGCGGCTGCAAAGGTAGCTAAAAAAAGTGCTTGTTTGTGTGCTTACTAATTATGGCTTTCACAATAGTTTTCTAGCATATCGAAATAAATTTAACCATTCCAGGACCATAAAATGACCCCTACCGTCCATGACAAATTCTTAAATTTATGAACACCAATTTCAATTTTCGTGTAGCGAGTGGATGGTCTGAGAGCATGACATGGTTTTCCAATCCAACCAAGCTAACATTTGAACCTTCAAGGTCATGTTCATGAACAAAATTGCTCACAAACTCCATAAATGAGTGGTCAATAAGCTTGCATTCTTTAAAATCCATAGTCACATTTTTGTTGTTTGGAATTTGATTGAACACCTTCTGGAATTTGACCAAGTGCGTAAAAAGAGCAGCATCAAGTATCTGAATATAAATCTCGTCTTTTTGCTCTTGGATTAAAAATCTAGGTTTGAATAGACTTTTGAATGTTGCTCCATTCACGAGATGAAAAATCATTTTCACGAATATTCCTGCAAAAATACCGAGCAACAAATCTTCTAACAAAGTGACTATAATTGTTATTAAAAATATAGCCAATTGTTCCTTGCCCACCTTCCATATTTCAATAAAATGTTTGGGTGCGGCAAGCCTATATCCAGCATAAATCAACATCGCCGCCAATGCAGCATTTGGAATCATCTCAATGGTAGGAATAAGCAAAAGCATGGCAATTAAGAGAAAAAGTCCGTGGAAAAAATTCGACCATTTCGTTGTAGCTCCAAAACTAACATTGGATGAACTTCGTACTACCTCAGAAATGATAGGCAAACCACCAAAAAGTCCAGAGAAAAAATTACCAACACCTAAGGCTTTTAAATCGGCGTTATAATCAGATTTTCTGTGGTGGGGATCCACATTATCAATGGCTTTAACTGTTAATAAAGACTCTAAACTGTTCACAAAAAGAATCATCAAAACGTATTTCCAAAAAACAAACTTAGCCAACCAAGAATAATCGGCGTTGATTTTCATTGTTCCCCAGAAATCACCTATTTGAACCAAAGAATAGCTAGGTTCGCTTTCGCTAAAGTGCCAAAATATAGACATTGGAACGGTTAACAATAGCACAACCATCGGTGCTGGAATTTTTCTAAAAACAGGATGCTTGAGTTGGGGTATGAGAAACATAATGAACAATCCAACGATTCCTACCACAGCAATATGCCAATGGGCATGTGTAATGAATTCTGGTATATCCAAGATGAGTTCAATCGGACCTTCTCCAGCATAGAGACTAGGTTCATCGCCCAAAAGCACAGGAATTTGCTTCACGATAATGATAATTCCGATGGCAGCCAACATGCCATGTACAGCAGAATGCGGGAACAAATCACTCAGTGAACCAAATTTTAAAAATCCAAAAGCAATTTGAATAAGAGCTGCAACAGTAATCGCTGCGGCGGCAATTTGCCAACCTTGCGTTTCTCCACCAAATTCTAAAACGGCCGCTGAGCAGATGGTAATTAAACCAGCAGCTGGACCTTTGATGGTGAGTGGTGCAACCTTGAACCAGCTTGTTGCCAAACCGCCCACAATGGCCGCAAAAACACCCATGGCTGCAGGAAATCCACTCGCTTTGGCAATTCCTAAACTCAGTGGAAGTGCCAGTAAAAAAACTAAAAATCCTGCTACTAAATCGGTTTTCCAATGGTCTTTAAATCGGAAAGATTGACGATTAATTAAAGTGCTCATTTTGAATATATTATAATGTTAAATGATTATTAGAATTGTAAGATTTTTCTCGTGAACCCAAAAACACGCGGGCATAAATGCGAATTACCGCTATGCCGTTAATAATAAAAACAGCCGCAATCAGAAAGGCCAAAACAACTTGGTTAAGTGCCACATGTGAAAGCAATAAATCCTCACCTAAAAAAGTACTGGTGATTGGAAACCCAGCTACGCCAAGAGCGGAGAGCAGAAAAACAACCGATTTTTTTGGGTACTTTGCAACAAATCCGTTATACGTTCTGAGTGAAATTGATTGGCCGCTCTTTTTCTCTAAACGATACAAAACCAGAAAGCCAGCAAGACCTGAAAAAAGAACACCACTTAGATAAACACCAGTTTCTTTTAAATCGAAATGGTCATTTACACTAATGGATAAATCTAAAAACAAGTGTACAAACATCAGCAAGAGCCACATCAAAGCCACATTTGACTTTTCTATGTAAACCCGTGAAACAGTAATCAGAGCAAGGAAAGCCAAAAGAATAGAAAAATATTTTGATACATCCACATGGAGAAAATGTAAATCGAAATGAACGTAGCAGATTCCGATAGTGTAAACCACAGATAACAGCGTAATCAACTTGCGAACTGATAAAAACGAAGTGAGTTTACCGAAACGCTTAATGGGTGAAAAAATCAAACGGTATTGCAGTTTTTCCAAGTGCCATTCTTGCAAGGAAAGCATGTGAATTGTATTCCAAAACCTTGATTTTGACTTGTTTTCTTGGGCATTGAAATTATAAAACTGTTCACGAATCAAATAGGTGGCAACTGAAGGAGAAATCAGCAATTGGTAGGATCTCAAAAAAGCATTTCCCGCAAAATGAAATAAGGCTAAAATATGCCACCCCAAGGCAATTTCAAGAAATATAACACCAATTTGAGCGGCAGAACTGTAGGCGATTTTTCCTTTGATTGTCGATTGCGTTTGAGCTGTAAGATTCGATAACAGAAACGTGACGGCACCCACAACTCCAATCAATACACGGATAAACCAAAGGTTGTCCCAAAGTTCCGCGGTTCGCAACAATAAAAATGCGCCCATATGAACCGATAGTGCGCCATAAAAAATGGCACTCGAAGGCGTTGGACCTTCCATAGCCCTTGGCAACCATGATGAAAAAGGAAATTGAGCCGATTTAGCGGCAGCAGCAATCAAAATCATCAACGCAATAAAAGATACCACCCATGGATTCTCAACAAAAGCATGATGACTGCTCACCGACTCCATTTGCGCAAATAGAAAATTTTGGTGCAGCAAATGATGACTTGCCCATAAGGTCAGTAGAATACCTATGTCACCAATGCGATATATAGAAAAAACTTTAACTGCATTGTGTACAGGAAGGTAACGGGTTCTATAAAAAGCAATGAGCAAAAACGAGGACAAACCAAGAAACTCCCAACCGATGAACAAGGTGCCGAAATTTCCCGACCAAATGGTGAGTACATAAGCAAACCAAAAGAACAAAATGGTACTATAGAATCGCTTAAATCCCTCTTCTCTGTGCATATATAATCGACTATAAGCCACAACAACAAAAGTTACGACTACACCTATAGACATAAATACAGCGGTGAGTTTGTCCAGATAAAAGTCTATGTAGAAGTCAAATGTAGGTTCATTATACAGCGATATATCTTGCAAATTAAGCGCGGGAGCTCCTTGACTTATCCAATAAACGAAAAAAGTCAAACTGAAAACCAACTGAAAACCAACACTATATAGGGAGAAACGTCCAATTCGAGTTTCATTGTTTTTGGGTAAGATCAAACTCACAAAAAAACTAAGCAATGGAAACAAAATAAAAATATGTATGATGAGCGACATAATTAAACTGTTTTTAGTTTAGGTTCATACTTGATGAATGACATGTTTTCATAACGATATAACTCATTGGTTTTTGGATCTAAAGCCACCATCCAAACCCATTGATTTTGAACCCATTCTAATAACTTTGGATTATTCATAAGGACTTTTAAAACAATCCTGGGTTCTTGCTCTACCAAAAACAGTATGCGAAACGGAGAGTGGATTTCAATCATTTGACTTGGCAAACCGGGTCGCAAATCATCTTCAACGCCATTGGTTAGTGCAAAAAGTCCGATTACGTTATGCGGCAATTTGGTGCCTGCTCCAAATTTTTGCTGGTCCATGCGCGAGAAATAATATTCCAGATTGATTCCTCCGCAAACAGGGATTGCCGCAGATAAAATCATCTCTAATGCAGTTCCAGCCTCGTCTAATCGATAATTGTAAGAATTCAAAAAGGCACGCTTGTCTAAATCTAAACGGGTATAAATATCCTCCATGCCCACGATGCAAAGTGCATTGTCGGTATGGTTCCATTCGGGTCTAGGTTCGAAAAGAGAATTTGATTTGTCTTTTAAAAGTTGATGTTTTTTGTGCCTCGATAAATCCGAATCTATAAGCTCAAACCGACCAGCACGCAGCGCCGCATTATCGACCAATGCTTCCTTAAACAGCGTTTTAAAATAGCTGTGCTTCTGTGCAAACGCTCCCAAGGAAGAATCATCAAAAAAGAAAATCTCATCTCGTGTTGTATCGTGTAGAGCAGGAATAAATAAGGTATTTGCTGGAATATCAATTCCAGCTTGTGCCAGTATTTTGCGAACTTCTGGTTTGTTGGCCATCTGAGCAAAAACCCGTGCGTTTACAGAACCTGGTCGGCCTGAGCAAGCGCCACAATCATAGCCAGCGTAATAAGGATTATTTACCGACGACGCACCGTGACCTACCACATAAACTATCTCGGCGAAATGTTCAGCCAAGCCAATACTCTGAAGTACATTTTTTACCCGCAGCGCCATTTCTTCTGAAGCAAACCCAAGATGCAGTTCATCTAAAACTTCTCCTTTAAAATCAATCTCGAGCTCAGAATCAGGATGCATATGATGTTCGGCTTTATTACCAAAAGCGTGATCTGTTGGCTTGAATGTGCCCAAAACGAGCTTCATTATTGACCAAAATCCTAGGGTCATAGAATAGATTAAACCCATCACAAAACCATAGGACTGATGAGAAAAATGCGGATCATTTTTGTGGTTTTTTACCCGAGCTTTTTCCCGAATCAAATATTTTGGATTAACCGGTGCGGGGCATGATTTCGTGTATTGTTCGGCGCCAAATGGTTGATAATAAAACTCAACACCAAAATATCCAGGCGTTCCGAAAGTTTGGCAAGTTGGGTGTTTAAGTTGTAAACTTTTACGCAGTGATACCGAACGGTCATCAATGCAAAACATGGCCTGAAAATCAACTGCTTTGTTCGAAATCACGCCAGATTCTTTACGGATTTTATCCAAAACAACATCAAAATAGGTCCATTCATAAGCTTCTTGAAAAACGGCCAAACAGCTAAACAACTGGGATTGATTTAATTTCGGTAGATGCGCTTGTTTAGGATCAAATAAACCAGACGACATCGGACTCCAATGGGCACCTCTTTTCTTATAGACGGCATCTAATTCTAACGCAAGTTCAAGAAAAATGAGCTCCTCCAACTTGATAATTCTTCTCGAAATCATAGTTTGTGGTGAGTGTTCAACCACGGAAACAAAACCTGACCAACCTGGATGATTTAGCTGCTGTTCGAAGAGATAAGGCTCATAAAAAGCAGGGTCATCAAAGAAATAGCGCAACAAATCTGATATTGTTGATTTCTCATTCATGAAAATATTGCGGGCAGTTGTGGTGTCAAAAAAGCTGGTAAAAGATTGCCGTTCAATATCGCGAATGGCTTCTAAAAATCCCAAATCATATTTGAATACATCAACAGTTTGAATACCTTGATCGAGAAATGACGACAAAATGCGAAAAAGTCTTGGGGAAATATATTTATTGAGATTTACCCCCAAGTGTTTTTCCAGCGCATTTCGAACACCATTTTGCTCAGTAATAATCGGAAATTCATCTTGAATTTCATTTAATGCAGCTCGAATTTCGGATCTTTGGTTTGTATCTGGATATTTTTCATGCAACACACGGTCTAAAACATCATGCGCTATTTCCCCTCTTCTTACAAATTCACGATACTCTGAAAGAGAAAGATAGGTTGTGGCGCCAAACAATGCTGAAGCTTCTTGACTTGCCTTGTGGAAATTATGGGATTGAAAGGCATGAAGAGGATTGTGATGCACAAAATCCTTTATAGCGGCCTGAGCAGGTAAAAAATGTTGAATTTTGTGTACGATTTCGGATATATCGAAATCTACAACTTGTTGTTCCATAATGAAATAAATGAATGTTTTATAAAAGACTAATCCTGAAGGGGGTCTTTATAAAATTTCATTTTTCCATTGGTGATTCAGCAGAAATAAAGCGCGTTTTGGTTTACGAGCAAGGGCATTTAGAAAGTGAAAGCAAACACAAAAATCCTTTTTATTGAACTTTGAATCCGCATATTTCTCAGAAAAGACATTGTAATATTTACTTTTATGTTGCTCACGAACTTCGTCGTCTTTATCCTCTTTTCCCCGATTTTCTTCAGATTTTTTCTCAGAATTTTGGGGTTCTTCAATGGGCGCGTTTATGGCAGACAATAGTCCGTTCTCGCAAAAATAAATGTCGTTGAAAAAAATTACCGACTCCGATTCAACAAAAATCGAAGGCTGCACCGGACCATAATCATATTGAGCGTTAACTCCAAATACAGAAGTTAAAACGAGAATAAACCAAGCTAATAACGATGCCGCAGCTTTATACACAGTTGTGCAATTTTTAGCAAATGTAAACCAAGTTTTCATCCACCCATGGAATATCACAATTAATTATGAAGGAAAGAGAGATTGAAACGTTAATAATGTCTTACGAATATGATAATCAATAGGTTAATAATTTTTAGCGTCTCAAGGATTTTACTAAGTTAAAAGCAAACCACACATCCAAAAAAGCTCATTAACGGTTAGAATCAGCACGAAAATTTTGTCGCATCTCGAAAATCCAGAAGTTTTCTTTTTGAATTCAAAGCAATGGATTCAATTTCGATTGAGGAAAATGAACAGGTTTTGGCAATATGTTCACTTTTTTATATAAAAATGGACATGTTTTCCATATATGTTCACTTTTTTATGTAAAAATGGACATTTTTGAATCATCAATTCAAAAAACGCTTTTGTTAAAACGCCGTAACATATTTTGAAAAGCATGACCCGAAGTTGAAAAATTGCCACAAAGATGAATTACTTTTGGCTGAGAGAAAATTTTGAGATGATTGGGAACGGTTGGATGTATAGAGTCGCAGGATGAACTTCGTTGCTGCTAGCGCGGTGCAAATCCTACGAAGCCCAGGGAAGTCAAAGGCGTGAATAGCCGAACAACCCTAACCAAATACATGAAAAGCTTGGTCGATTTGGGCATCCTCTCCGCAAAAATTGACGGACGTGAAGTGTATTATGTGAACAATGACTTGATTCGGATTTTGGAGGGATAAATCTTAAACCACCTCCCCATACAAATCATAGTGATCGGCACTTATAATCTTAATGTCAGCGAAATCGCCAATGCGCAAATACGTTTCTGCGGTTTTCTTCACCAAAACTTCGTTGTCCACTTCAGGTGAATCGAATTCTGAGCGACCAATAAAATAGTCGCCTTCTACTCTATCAAACAAAACGCGAAGTGTGCTTCCAATTCTCTTTTGATTCAATTCGTAGGAAATACCCGATTGCAATTCCATAATCACGTCGGCACGTTCGCGCTTCAAGTCATCCGGAACATCATCTTCAAAATTGTGTGCGTGTGTATTTTCTTCGTGGGAATAGGTGAAAATACCCAAACGGTCAAAGCGCATGCGTTCCACAAATTCATACATTTCTTGGAAATCTTCTTCCGTTTCGCCAGGATAACCCGCAATCAAGGTAGTTCTCAAGGCGATGTTTGGCACTTTCGCGCGGATTTCATTGACCAATTCTTCCGTTTTTTCGCGGGTAATGCCTCGACGCATGGCTTTCAAAATCTTGGTTGAACCATGTTGCAGCGGCATATCCAAATAATTGCACACTTTCGGATTGGTGCTCATCACATCCAAAACATCCATCGGGAAACCGGCTGGAAAAGCATAATGCAAACGAATCCATTCAATGCCTTCCACTTCGGCAATTTTATCAATAAGTTCGGCCAAATTGCGCTTTTTGTAGATATCCAAACCGTAATAAGTTAAATCTTGCGCAATGAAAATCAATTCTTTAACACCTTGAGCAGCCAAACTTTTCGCGGATTCCACCAATTGCTCGATGGGCGTTGAAACGTGTTTGCCACGCATCAAAGGAATGGCACAAAACGAACAAGGTCGGTCGCAACCCTCAGCAATTTTGAAATAAGCATAATGCGAAGGCGTAGTCAAAATGCGCTCTCCAACCAATTCGTGTTTATAATCGGCTTTCAGAGTTTTCAAGATTCTAGGCAATTCGCGCGTACCGAAATAAGCATCCACCTCTGGAATTTCAACCTCCAATTCATCTTTGTAGCGCTGAGAAAGACAACCTGTTACATACAATTTATCAACCGCACCTTCTTTTTTGGCTTCTGCATAGCGCAAAATCGTATCGATGGATTCCTGCTTGGCATTGTCAATAAATCCGCAGGTATTGATGATTACAATTTCAGAATCATCTTTGGTGTCTTCGTGCGTTACATCAAATTTATTGGCTTTCAACTGTGCCATAAGTAATTCAGAATCAAACAGATTCTTCGAACACCCCATGGTAATGACGTTGACTTTATTTTTTTTGAGTGTTTTTGTTTTCATTTGAATTTCGGCTGCTAGCCACTAGCATCATGCCTATCGGCAGACAGGCTAGCTTCTGGCTAAAATGTTATAACGAGGCGCAAAATTACGAATAAAACAGATGCGTCAAGGATGATGCTCTATGGGAAGATTTCAAAAATCTTGTCGCAAACAGTCATTCGGTAACTTTCTTCAAAAGGCTTCGAAGAACATGGCTCAAAACCAATTTTCTCCAAAACGCGAATCGATGCCAAATTTTCCGACATAGCCCTACCCACAATGCGCTTCAATTCAAATTTCCCGAAGCCCAGTTCCAAGCATAATGATGCTGCCTCTGTGGCAAAACCTTGATTCCAAAACGATTTAAAAAAGCGAAAGCCCAAATCTACTTCGTTCAATTCGTGGGAATACTTCAAGCCGCACCAGCCCAAAAACACATCGTCAGATATTCTTTGTACCGCCCAGCGACCAAATTCGTGTTTTTCGTAATGATCATAATTTTCCAGGAACGATTTGGCTTCGTGAATAGAATTAAAAGCTACGTCGCCCGTGTAGCGCATCACATCTGGATCTAGATTCAGAAGATAGAAATTTTCCGCATCCTCAGGATTTAATTCACGGAGATAGAGGCGAGGGGTCTGAGAAATGATGTTGCTCATGTTGCTTGAGTATTGGGCGATACAACGTTTTAATGTTTGTTCATTGATTCTTCTGAAAGAAAAAAATTACGCAATCCTAATAGCTTTTCAGGCAAATTTTGACAAAGTATGACCCGCCAACAGCCAATAGCTAACAGCTAGTCGCCAAATCAACCAAACAACGAATCCACGAATGCTCGTCTATTAAACAATTGCAAATCATTCATGCCTTCACCAACGCCAATGTATTTCACTGGAATTTTCATTTGATCTGAGATACCAATCACCACACCACCTTTGGCGGTCCCATCTAATTTGGTAATGGCCAATGCCGTGATGTCTGTAGCTGCAGCAAATTGCTTGGCTTGTTCGTAGGCGTTTTGTCCAGTTGAACCATCGAGTACAAGAAGAACTTCATGGGGTGCTCCGGGAATCACTTTCTCCATCACGCGTTTGATTTTTGATAGCTCATTCATCAAATTCACTTTGTTGTGCAAACGTCCAGCGGTGTCAATAATCACCAAATCATTTTTATTGGCTTTAGCGGATTGACAAGTATCAAACGCCACAGCCGCAGGATCGGCATTCATGCCTTGTTGCACAATAGGCACCCCAACGCGGTCGGCCCAAATAATCAATTGGTCAACAGCAGCTGCACGAAAAGTATCGGCAGCACCCAAAACTACATTTTTACCAGATGCTTTGAATTGATGTGCCAGTTTTCCAATGGTTGTTGTTTTACCAACGCCGTTTACGCCCACAACCATGATTACATAAGGCTCACCGTTGGTTTCTGGAAGTTGAAAATCTGTATCGTCGTTAGAATTGTTTTCTTCCAATAAAGCAACGATTTCTTGGCGCAAAATTTCGTTCAATTCACTGGTTGACATGTACTTGTCTTTTGAAGCACGCTCTTGAATGCGCTCGATAATTTTGAGGGTAGTTTCCACACCCACATCTGAAGTGATGAGCGTTTCCTCCAACATATCAAGCACCTCATCATCTACTTTCGATTTCCCGACAATAGCGCGCGATATTTTTGAGAGTAAACCCTCTTTGGTTTTCTCTAAACCTTTGTCTAAGGTTTCCTTTTTGTCTTTGGAGAAGAATCCGAACAATCCCATAAGCTTGTATTTAGCAAAAAAAGCTCCTTAAATAATAAGGAGCTCAAATCAAAAATATGTTTGAAAAAAATTAGTTCTTCGCGAACCAATCTTTCACGTCTTCATTACGAACGATTTCTTCTTTGAAAGAATAAGATCCTTTTTCGGTTTTCACCATTTTGATCACTTTCGTGTGTTCTTTTCCGCCACCAGACTGTAACGATGCTACTACTTTCTTAGCCATGACTCAATTATTTAATTTCTTTATGAACTGTGTAACGCTTCAACACTGGATTGAATTTCTTCAATTCCATTCTGTCTGGCGTGTTTTTTCTATTTTTCGTTGTGATGTAACGAGATGTTCCTGGCATACCACTTTCCTTGTGCTCTGTGCACTCCATGATTACCTGAACGCGATTGCCTTTTGCTTTCTTTGCCATAATGCTTATGCTTTATAGGTCTTTTCAGACTACATTTTAATTAAACCACTTTTCTCTGCGTCTTTCAAACATGCGTAAATACCTTTTTTATTGATATTGCGCAACGCTGCTGCAGAAACTTTCAATGTTACGTATCCATCTTCTTCTGGTACGTAGAATGTTTTAACGAAGAGGTTCGGGTAGAACTTACGTTTTGTCTTGCGGTTTGAGTGAGAAACATTGTTACCCACCATTACCTTCTTTCCTGTTAATTGGCAAACTCGTGACATCTTATTCTATCTAAATATTTATATTGTGCCCATTTTGGGGGTGCAAAGTAACTGCTTTTTTATTTTCTATACAAGCATTCGCGAAAGTTTTTTTTGAATTTCTAATAAAGAACCTCATAAAACTCCAAACTCTGCGTTATTTATAACCTGAGTTCGATTAATATTTCGGGCTCAGACCGCTTGTAAATAGTCAGATTCAACTAAATCGAACGAGGCATAATGAATTATGTTGAGTGAGATTTAGGCAGAAGATGGCTGTTTAGAAGCGGAATTAGAAATTAGCTTTTCATTTTAACTCATCTGATTGTCGTTGTATTTACTCGACTTAGCCCGCTAAGCCTTCGTAAACACGCCTAAATCAGCTGGTTAAAATGAAATCTGAGCCTTGAAATATTAATCGAACTCAGGTTTATAAATCAAATATTTCGCTCGAATCAACATAAACTCTTGAATGGCTGCTTGCCAACCTTGGCGAATTTGGGCTTCGGTTTGACCAATTTCAATCTGACGGCGGGTATCGGAATTGCCAACCAGTAAATTGAAAAAATGATTCTTCAAGAAAAATCCATCTTTATTTGGAAATGCTGCATACATGCTTATTATTGGATTTAAATTCAATTCGCGTGGAGCAATAGAATCGGAATAAGACACGCCATAGCAAAGTTGTCCGTTCAATAGTGGATCCTTGGAACCGAACCCAGGCTTTGGTGTGAAACTGTGATTCCTTTTAGGCAAATCCGGATGACCGACCTGCTCAAAAGGCTTGTCTGTGCCGCGACCCACTGAAAAAACTGTACCTTCAAATAAGCATAAGCTGGCATACCAAGCAATGGATTTATCTGTTCTCAAATTCGGACTCGGGGCGATGGGCAAAGAATACCGTGATTCACGGGTGTAATTGGAACAAGGCACAACAGTCAGATTGGCTGGTTTTGAAATCCATTTTTCTCCGTTGATCATCTGCGCGTATTCACCGATGCTCATACCATACAAAATGGGCACCTGATGCATTCCAATGAATGATTTTTGCGCCAATTCAAGCACGGGACCATCAATAATATCTATGTTCGGATTGGGTCTGTCGAGCACAACAACGGGAATATTAGCTTCCGCACAAGCTTCCATTACATAATGCAGCGTTGAAATGTAGGTGTAAAATCTAACCCCAACATCCTGTAAATCAAACACTACCACATCAATGCCTTGTAATTGTTCGGCGTTTGGTTTTTTGTTATTGCCATACAGCGAAATGATTGGGAGCCCTGTTTTCTGATCTACATCCGAACGAATAATCTCTCCTGCATCACCATCACCGCGAAAACCGTGTTCAGGAGAAAAGACTTTAACCACTTTTACGCCAGCTTCAACAAGGTGATCCACCAAATGCACATACTCAGAATGCTGCGGATTTTTGAATACTACGCTGGTCTGATTGCCAACTATAGCCACCGACTTGTCTTTCAATAGGGGCATATACAATTCTGGTTGATTGGCACCGGGATACACTGCTATTTTACCATACGCACTTGAAACAGAAAACCGTGTGTGATTCATTACATTGTGGGCCCCTGACTCAAAAGCCAAGGTGAAAAGCGGGATGCTGAGAAAAGTGCTCAGAACAATTATGTACTTTTGCACAACTTTAAATGGAAAATTGAATACTGCATACTTCATAGCGCAAAAAATGATTAAAGGTGGGGATGAAAAAAACCGCATCTCCAGACCGGTGGTAAAAATATCTATTTTGAGCATTGCCTTGGGTGTTTTTGTCATGATTTTAACGCTTTCCATTGTTACAGGTTTTAAAAATCAAGTTCGTGATAAGGTCATTGGTTTTGGCTCTCATGTGCAAATCATGCGCGCTGGTGGCTTAGGTATTTTTGAGTCAGAACCCATGTACAATGACCATGCCATGATGGACTTGATGCAAGATATTGACGGAGTTCGCTTGGTTTCACCAGTGGCCTATTTGCCCGGTATTTTTCAATCTAAGGGCGACACCGTGCATTTTTCTTTGGCGGATGGACGCGATTCCTTCCGTTTGCAACAAGAAATACGCGGCGTCATGTTTAAAGGTATTGATGCCAGTTATGATTTTACTTTTTTTGAGCAGAATATCATAGAGGGACGTGTGTTGAGCTTTGCAGATAGTGCTTCGCCATTTGAATTATTGGTATCGAAAAAAGTGGCGCAACAAATGCAATATAGTGTGGGCGATCGTATTCCGGTCTATTTTGTACAAGACCAGCCCTTTCGAAGAAACTTTGAAGTTGTTGGGATTTTTGAAACAGGTTTAGAGGATTTTGACAGTGAGTTGGCTATCACCAAATTACCTACGGTGCAACGCCTGAGTGGTTGGGGACTTGAATCTTCCATTCGTCTTGAAGACACCCTGCACAACGACAGACTACTACTCAGAGTGGAAGCCAAAGGAGGTTCGGGAATGCATCGCCACGATTGGGGCGAAGGATTTAGCATGGTCAATAAATACGCCTTTGTACCAACCAAAGACACTATCATTCAAGTCATTACGAGCACTTACCGCTATTCAGCCTATGAAGACATGTCTGATTCGGCAATTCCAGATACGGCTTGGTTCAAAGTAACCGTGAAAGGCGATGTGTATTCAGGTCCACCGGTGATGGAAGGCAATAAGCTCAAAAAAAACTATTTGGATGAAGACGGTTTCAAATATTCCATTGCGGTTGGGACGGCCACTTTGATTTTTGAAGAAATTCATGGCAAAGGAAGCGCTCAAAACTACATCAGCGGCTATGAAATTCTAATAAATTCATGGGAGCAACTGCAGAGCACTGGCGATGCTGTTCGCAAGGAAATGTTGTTTTACAGCATGGAAAATGACAACCCAGTAGATATTCAAACCATTCGTGAGGTGTATGGCGATATTTTTTCATGGTTGGATTTTCTCGACATCAACTTTTCCATTATTATTATTTTGATGATTGTGATTTCTGTGATTACCATGGGGGCCTCCTTGTTGGTTTTGATTCTAGAAAAAACCTCAGCCATTGGTTTGATGAAAGCCATGGGTGCCCGCGATTGGACTGTGCGGAAAATTTTCCTCTATCAAGCGGGTTATTTGATTTTACGCGGTATGTTTTGGGGCAACCTGTTGGGCATCGGCATCGCATTGATTCAAATGAATTTCAATATTTTCCCCCTCGACCCAGCGGTTTATTACCTGAATGCCGTTCCGATTGAAATCAATTGGATGTACCTTATTTTGCTCAATGTGTTCACCATTGCCGTGTGTATTGTTGTTTTGATTATCCCCAGCTATTTTATCACACGCATTCGACCAACAGAGGCGATTAAGTTTTCGTGAGAAAGATTAACTTTGCTGCATAAACTCGACAAATCATGCGCAAACTTTTCACGTTTTCATTTTTGTTTTTGGCTGTATTATTTGATACGAATGCCCAAATCCACTTCCCCACCGACACCACAATCGTAAAAAATCTTTCCGGCACATTCAACGGGAAAAAAGTGAATTACAAAGCCACAACGGGTATGCAGCCTGTATTTGACAAAGATGGTTCTATCATTGCATCTTTACACTACACCTACTACCAATCTACCGACCACAAGGATATGGCAACGCGACCTGTGTTGATTTCATTCAATGGCGGACCTGGCTCGGCTTCTGTTTGGATGCATATTGCTTACACGGGACCTGTTTTATTAAAAGTGGACGATGAAGGCTTTCCGATTCAACCTTATGGCATCAAAGAAAATCCGCATTCGGTATTGGATGTGGCTGATATTTTGTACGTGAACCCCGTAAACACAGGCTTTTCAAGAACAGTTCCCATGACTGGAGATGCCGTGAAAAGAGATAAGTTCTTTGGTATCAATGCGGATATTACGTATTTGGCCTCTTGGGTTCAAACCTTTGTGAGTCGCAACAATCGCTGGTTGTCACCGAAATATTTGATTGGCGAAAGTTATGGTGGCACGCGCGTTTCTGGGCTTGCCCACAAATTACAATCTGTGCATTGGATGTATCTCAACGGTGTGATTTTGGTATCGCCGGCTGATTATAAATTCTTTGAATCTGATACACCCATTGCCGAAGCCTTAAATTTGCCTTATTTTACTGCTACAGCTTGGTACCACAAAAAACTGAGTCCAGCTTTGCAAAATCTTTCCCTCGTAGAAGTGCTCAAAAAATCGGAAGCTTTTACCTTGAATCACTATATGACAGCAATTACTTTGGTAGGTTCATTAAAAGCAAACGAACGGAACCAAATTGCCGACAGCGTGGCTTATTACACAGGCATTGATAAAACTGAGATTCTACAAGCCAATTTGTTGATTACCAAGAATCATTTTTGGAAATCGCTTTTGCGCAACGACAAAGGGCTAACCGTTGGTCGTTTGGATTCCCGCTATTTGGGTCTCGACAAACAAGATTTAGGTACTGCGCCAGATCACAATGCCGAATTGATTGCTTGGTTGCATTCTTTTACACCAGCCATCAATCATTACATGCGCGAAGTTTTGGGTTTCAAAACAGAATTGCAATACAACATGTTTGGCGATGTACATCCTTGGGACAGAACGAATAACAATACCCGCGAACAACTGCGTCAAGCGATGGCGGAAAATCCATTCTTGCATGTGATGTTTCAGGTAGGTTATTATGATGGAGGTACTACTTATTTTAGCTCTAAGTACACGGCTTGGCAAATGGACCCAAGTGGAAAGTTATCGGAGCGCATTCGTTTTCACGCTTATGAAAGCGGGCACATGATGTACTTGCGTAAAGAAGATTTGAAGTCTTCGAACCAACACCTGCGGGAATTTATTGAGCAGACGAAAGCGCCAGCGGGTTCTGCGAAGTATTAACCAAAAGCGGAACGAAACTGTGGTTTGTTGTGTATATTCAATAAAAGAAATTTGGCTAAAGCCCGTGGAAATCGAACGAACCCAAATATAAGTTTATCCAAATTTCTTGTTAGCAGAGAAAACAGAACGATGTGTCCACAAAAAAAGCGCCCCTGAACCCAAGGACGCTTTCTCAAATAATTTTACAAGCTATTTCAATTTCATTTTGATTACCGCGTTGTTCATGGCGGGAACTACAGATTCTGCGAACAGCATGATTCCATCAGATTTTCTGAAATAATATGTCGATTTTTCATTTTTGTTGGTCGCATCTGTGATTTCGTAAACGTTGCACAACACACCGTCTTTATCCATTTCACCCTTGTTCTCAATTTTCACAAACTTGGGTTTAAAAGATTGCATATCGTCTGTGGCGACTACGATGCTTTTACCTTTTTGCAAACCTAGACCAGCAGCGAGAAGTTCAAAGCCCGGTGCAGAAGACAAAAATGCACCTGTATACTTGATACTTTGTTCTTTACCCGCCATATCGATTTTCACTTCATTTTTCTCATATTTAACCTTTACACTTTGTCCCATTTGTGTCATCACACGCGAAATAGGAGCAAATGCGGCAGACAACATGACTTCATCCTGCGCATCACCCATGGCACCAGTTGAAGCATCGGTGATTTTCCAGTTGTTTCCATCTTTGGCGATGGTGCGCGTCAAGGTCATTTTGATGTTTTGATCTTGAATGGCGATGTTCATGTCGTAAATATGCACCCCTGGTTTCAAGGCATTTGCACTGATTTCTGGCAATTTATCTGCATTTTTAACACCGTTTGGATCATACACCACCGTTTTAATGTCAACTGTAATCTCTTTCAAACGTTTGGCCACATCATCCGGCATTTCTTTTTGGAAACGACCACCGAGAATGGGCGCCAAGAAACGTTCTACTTCCGCAAACATGGCCATTTTGTTTACAGGCTTGGCAAAACCATGACCTTCGTCGTCAGCCAAGATGTAAGAAACTTGTCGACCATTGTCACGCATAGCCACAACGATTTGATCGGCTTCTGCTTGTTTCACACGTGGGTCGTTCGCGCCTTGGATAATCAACAGCGGTTTGGTGATTTTATCTGCGGAAAACAAGGGACTTGCCTCGCGGATTCTTTTTTCACCTTCTGGTGTTTCTGGGTCGCCCACCATGCCATGCAAAAATGCTCGTCCTGCTTCCCAATACGGTGGAATGCTTTCCAAAAGCGTGAAAATATTGGATGGCCCAACGATATCAACTCCAGCAGCATATACATCTGGCGTGAAAGCCAAACCAGCCAGTGTTGCATAGCCTCCATAACTTCCACCCATGATAGCAACCTTGGTTTCGTCAACAATGCCTTCATCAATCAGGTGCTTCACACCCCAAGTAATATCGTCTTGCATCAACAAGCCCCATTGCATGTCGCCAGCGTTCATGAACTTTTTACCATAACCGCCCGATGCACGGAAATTGGGTTGCAAAACAGCATATCCCCTGTTGGCCAAGAATTGAACAAGTGGGTCGTAACCCCAATAATCTCTTGGACCTTTCGGACCACCATGCACCAAAACAACCAAAGGCAATTTCTGTGCTTTACATCCATTTGGTACGGTCAGATAAGCTGGAATTTCCAAACCATCACTACTTTTATAGCGAATTGGCGTCATTTCAGAAAGTAAAACTTCGATTTCTTTCAATTTAGGACGTGGCACATATTGTTGAATCAAGTCATCGTCTTTAGGAATGTATAACCAAACTTCTGAAGCATATTTATCGCCCCAAACGGTAACCAAAAACATCGAATAATCCTTATCGCTGCTGGTAAAATCAACCTCTCGACCTGGGAATTTGGCTTTCAAGTCGTTGTAAATTTTCTCCCGTTTTTTGTCTTTGAAATAGATTCTCGTTCTATCATCCGTATAGGAAGTGTTGATGATTTCGCGCGTATTTTGGTCAAGCGTGATGCCATCTAAATCCACACGTTTTTCTGGGTCAGACTCCATCAATTCCATCTTTCCCGTTTCAGGATCGAGTAAAAAGAGTGTGGTCAAATCCAAATCGCCCTTATTGGTGATGAGGTAGCATTTTGAATTGTTTTCATTCCAACCAGAAATAACAGCAGATTCAGTAACCGATGTTTCATAAATAGTGGTCAATGAATCGCCCTTTTTGTACAACATATACGTATTGCCCTGTTCATCAGACTTATAGTAAATACGCAAGTTATCATCCCAATCAAAACCATAGCTCACAATGCGGTCCGTATTTTCATACATCAAGGTCAATTCACCCGTTGAAATCTTTAAGCTATACAAGTCGTGCCAAGCTTTATCTCTGTTGTTTAATCCGATAAACATCAAATCGTGGTCGTTTTCACTGATCTGATAAATTTGGGCTGTAACTTCATTGAAATTGGTTAAGTTTCTCGACACAGGTACCGAACCTTCTGATGCCGAATCCGCTGGATTGACAGCAAAAATGTTCATATTCTCATCTCCGCCTTTGTCTCTCACATACAGGATATGTTTGCCATCACCCGACCAGAAAAAACCGTAAAGCGGGCGTTCGCTATCTGTCAAAGGACGTGCTTCATCAAAAGTTTGGTACAATTCCTTCACCCAAATATTCATGATGCCGTTGTATTCTTTCATGAACGCGATGTATTGCCCATCTGGACTGAGCTGTCCGCCCGAAATTTCAGGATTGCCAAAAAACAAGTCGCGATCAATCAGTTTGGGGAGGTCGCACTCCATCTCTTTTTTACATGCCGTCATTGCGAATAAGCTTAAAATCAATAATTGAAGAACTCTGAATTTTCTCATGTTTATAGAATTTTGGTTAAAAGTAAGTCGTTTAAAAAAAAGAAAGACATCTATGTGATTAACGGTTTAGGAGTAATTTTTACGGTTTAAGTTGGCTCAATATTCCATTTAATTTTATCCAAAATAGGCTGTACCTCCTCCCTGCCCAAAATCCCATCAGCATGTAGGTAAAACACCTCGCGTTCGGCTAATTTATGTTCGATAAACGCCAACATGTCCTCATCGCTCATGGAAGCCAAAAGCGGTCGTTGGATTTTGGCATTTTTCAGTCGTTGGAACAATTCTTTCGCTGGGCGTTGGAGATAAAGCACGATTCCCTTGTTTTTTAGAATTTGCAAATTATCATCAAAGCAAGGCATTCCGCCGCCAGTGGCAATCACCGCTGGAGCATCAAGCTTGAGTTGAGTAAGCCATTCCGTTTCCAAGCTTCTGAAATGTGCTTCGCCTAAGTTTTGAAAAATCTCGTTGATTTTCAATCCAGTTTGCGTTTCAATGGCAGCATCTGTATCTATAAAATTTCGATTTAACGCACGCGCCAAACGCTTGCCTAAGGTGGTTTTCCCCGAACCCATGAAGCCAATTAAGAAGATATGTTTACCTGAAATATTCACTTGGCGAAGATAAGCATTTCACTTTTGTCATGCGCGAACATTTCTTCATACTGAAAATCAATGCGTTGCCGAAATTTTATATTTTTATTTTCCAAAAACTTGCCCAAACAAGAATTGTGTCTATCTTTGCACCCGCAAAACACGATTTGCCTTTTTTTATATTGATTTTACTGATTCCGTAGCTTCCCGCTAAGATGCACAACGAGCAAAGCTCAGTACATCTAACTCGGGACGAGACGCAGAAAATTTTTAATGACATATTGATTCCGTAGCTTCCCGCTAAGATTCACAACGAGCAAAGCTCTGTTCATCTAAGGCGGGACGAGACGCAAAACTTTTGACATATTTTTTTTTGATTCCGTAGCTTCCCGCATAAGATGCACAATGAGCCAAGCTCTGTTTATCTAACGCGGGACGAGACGCAAGAGTTTTTGACATAGTTTTTTGATTCCGTAGCTCAGCTGGTAGAGCAATACACTTTTAATGTATGGGCCCTGGGTTCGAATCCCAGCGGGATCACAAGAAAAACCATTAGTAGATTTACTAGTGGTTTTTTTGTTTTCCAATGTGGCGTAGCGATGACGGTAACAATTCTGATTCTACTGTAACTTTACGAGCACCTATTTTGTTTCAAATAAAATCTTTATCGATGAAAAAACTAATGCTCTGTCTCGTGGGTTTGTGTTCTTGAAACAAAATTTTTGGAATGCCTCACCATGGGCTATGCATATGAAAATAGAAAGTTAAGCAAATTAAACAACACGCAACATTCTCACAATCATGAATTTGTATTGGGATATCGTTTAAGGAATAAACCCGTGAAACAAATGAAAACGACCGGAACACCAGCGTTTTAATCCCGATTTATGAAGTTCGAATTTCTGAAAGGAGGAAATTCATGTGCGAAATTCTGAAAATTTTAGCCACCCACTTTGTCAAAGTGGTGAGAAGCTCTTTTTCAAAACATTCCTTTAAAATTTAAATTCTATCGATTCACAGGCTTCCATGTCAAACTTTGAAAAAGTCTTGCCAGAAGCCAGAAGCTAGCAGCCAACCTACTCCACCCGCACCCGAACCCCTTCTGAGTGACTCGTAAATTCCGGTGCATACATGCATTGAATGGTCGTGATGCCATTGGCAAATTGACCTTTCAGGTTGGCGCGCATGTCGTATTCGAAAACATAAATGCCTTTTCTCAGGAAATCGATGAAGAAATCTGTGGAAGCGTCTTTGGTACTTTCGTAGTAGCCGATTCCGCCTTGGTATTTGTAGCGTGAGATAACGTTTACGGGTTCGAAGCCAGCAGCGCGCATGTCTTTCATGTGCACAAATTCCATGTCGCGGTCGGAGCGAAGTTCGATGCGCACACGGATTTTATCGCCGGGCTTGAGTTTCGCGTTGTTGCTGATGGGCATCATCACTTCGCCCGTTGGGGAATTGCGCACCACAAAGAGTTGTTTTTTTAATTTCAAAGGCGTTTCGGCTGGTGTGATTTTGTCTAAATCTTCGAAATATTGCCAATACAGAGCTCCCCAACTTACGCCGGGTTTCTTGCGCACCACGCGAACGTCGCCATAAATCGGTTGGATTTCTTCGCTGTTGAAGGTGTGTTTGAAATAGCCCGTGCCCGCTTCGGTTTGTAGATTCTCGTTGAACTTTTTGATATCGCGATCGCCGATGTAAATGTCCACGATATCGTCATCCGATAACAAATCGGTGCCACGCATAAACAGCGCATATACGGCCATTGTGGTTGCTTTGGTGGTCTTCCAATCGTTGGTTTGTTTGTTTTTCAATAGCCAAACTTTCATTTCCTCAACCGATGCCAAATCTTGTGTAACCTCATCAAAAGCTTCAATCATCAAGGCTTGTGTTTCGATAGGCGCCTGATACCAATAATAACCCGACACATTGTCTTTCCAGTACATGCCCATTTCGTCGCTGATGAGCGCAATATCTTTCAAGGCGGCAACAATGTCTTTGGCTTCTTTTTCAAAACCATAGCGATGCAAACACAAGGCAATCATGGCGCGACCTTGCAGCGAGAACTTCATTTTATACTGCATCATTTGACTCAAATACAAGTCGCGAACAGGCTTGATTTTGTCGCTCATAGGAATTTCATTGAAGAAACTGCGCGCATAGAGGTACTGCACATCACCAAAATGAATGATTTCGTCTTTGGTAAAATCGCGTTTGTATCTAATGTGCTCCAAATAATGCTCATAGAAACGCTCATCCATGTAAATCACCGCTTTTTTGAACATCGCATAAACTTCTTTATCGCCTTTGATGGATTTAATACCCAAACGATCCAAATGTCCAGCTCCCATTACAATATGCTTAGTGATGTATGGATTATCGGGCATTCCTTTGAACCAAGGGAATCCACCATTTGGACTTTGCATTTGTTGTAATTTGCGCATCGTGGCATCCAATTCGCGCTCCATTTTGGAGAAATTGAACAAGGTTGCAATGCGTTTTTTGCGTTCGTTTTCATTTTTAGCTTGCATCACCCAGGGCGTTTCGTTGAGCAAAATGTATTTCAACTCCTGATTTTTCTCCAAGTTGGACAGCAAACTCTCTGGCGTTTCCTTTTCCCATTTGGCAAACACCTCTTGGATTTTTGGATTGGATTGCATGATGTGGGTGGCCAAAGCATTCGCATAATAGCGCGAGAACAGCTGCTCGGCACATTCATGCGGATATTCCATCAAATAGGGAATGGCTTGTACGGCATACCACGCGGGATTGGAAGTGTATTCTAAAGTCAAACTGTGATGTTGAATTGACCTAGAACTTCCTGAATTGAAGAGCTTCTCCAAACGGAAATTGCGCGTTCCCACACCTTTTGAAGGCAGCGGCAAAGTTTCAATCACCAACATGCGGTTGCTCAAAATGGGCAGCATATTTTCCTCGCCATCCACAAAATTGCCCGCATCAGCCGAAACGCGATAAATAATAGCTTCAACGCCAACGGGCACAACAATATCCCATGAAACACTGGCATTTGCACCTTTTTCAAGCACAAACATTTGCTTGTTGTCCTTCAATTTGAACTGCACATTGAGCGGTGTCATGCTGCGTGCATCAAACAATTCCAAGGCAGCAAAACCAGTCATTACTTGTTCAGACAAATTGGACACTTTCGCCACAAAACTCAAGGTATCCCCTTCTCTCAAAAAGCGCGGGGGATTGGGCTGAATCATCAGTTCTTTCTGCGTCATCGTATAATCCGACAAAGTACCTATCCGCATATCTTTGGTGTGTGCCAAAGAGATAAACTTCCAGCGCGTCAAAGCTTCAGGCATGGTGAAACGCAAGACAATTTCTCCCCTGCTGTTGGTTTGGAGATGCGGAAAGAAAAAGGCGGTTTCGTTGAGGTTGGTGCGGATTGAATTATTCTGTGATGAATTTAAGCCTGACGGTTCATTACTTGGTTGCACAGCTAAGTTATCTCCCAGAGCATCCTGATCCTCTTGTTCCAGTGCAATCGTACTAGAATTGCCAGCAACATTGTTTCTTTCTTTTCTAGCCCTACCAGAGCCCTCTCCCGTAGAAATACTTACTTCCTCTAAAGCAACATCTTGTCTGTACGCAGTCATAGGCATTGCATCCATACCATAAATGGCTTCACCTTCAAAATCGTAATTGTAATAATAGTCTCTGGAATAATACCCATAATTCAAACTTGGTAATGTGCGACCTAAACTTGGAATTCCATTCGTGTGATAATAATTCACATTTCTGTTGTTCTGAACATTATGCGTTCGATTCATCCAAACATCGCGTTGGATATATTTACCATAGAGGTGCAAATAAAAGTCATTTGACGCAAACTGATCCAAAGACGCATCATACAATGCGGCAACCAATTCAGCGGCCACTTTATCGCCCAATTTCCCTTGAATGGTCAACTTCCATTGCTCTTCTTGTCCGGGCAACAATTTATTTCTAAACGATTCAAATTTTAGGGTCAAATCTTTGTTGGTGAAAGGCACGTGCACAAATTCTGAAGCCGTGATTTGCGAACCCCATTTCTGCGTGGTTAATCTGATATAAACCCCACCGCGTTGTTTTTCCAAGATTTTATATTTGAAAAGACGCTGCGATTTATTCAAAACAAATCGTTCTGAACTCACCAAACCATCGGCATCAAGCACTTCGAGGAGTACAGAAAGGTCAGCATGTCCGCTTGAAATAAGCAGTTCAATCTGTTCATTCGGTTGATGATTTGTTGATAATAATGTTGTGCTCAACTGCTCACTTGTAGCTGCTTGATTGGCTTTTTTGTCAACGATAGTAATGATGCGCTCTGCAAAGATTTCAACGCCAAATTTGTCTTTTGAACTTGCCTTAATTTTATAACGACCGGGCTTTAATTTTGTGCTTGCCAGTTCAACTTGCGTTGATTTTTCAGTATCAAAATTCAATTTGGCAACGGTGTTGATTTCTTTAAAACCCGCTGGATTGTTGAGGTCATAAAAATCCCAATTTGGGAAACGAGCGCTCCAACTTGCTGAATCTGAACCATAATAATCCGCTTTAAATGCACCTGCATCTATGCGCATTTGTTTCGGTTCTTCAAGTGCCACAATTTCTATCGTTCCTTTTGCATTTAATGGCTGACCATTCAAATTTGTCGCATTAATTCCAATAGATTTGAAGGTGCTGACTTCTAAAACGTCGGCAAAAAGTAAGCTAAGTTCCATCGCGTGATTGGCTACAGACACATTTTGAGTCACTGATTGTGTTTCACCCGTAATATCAACCACGTCAAATGTGATGCTGTATTGCTGCGTGAAATAGGGCATTTTACCATAAATAGAATTTGGTTTTGCCATGAATTTCAATTCAAAAACGCCATTTTCATTGGTAACCAATTCGCCAAAATCGATCTGCTTATCAGGCACGCTTGGATAATAGCCTCGACTATACCAACCCCAACGCGGAAATTGATAAGATTCGTTGATGCGATAAGACACCTTTGCGCCATCCACAACTTGACCAGAAAAAGCTTTAGCCTCTCCTTTCACTGTTATTTCTTCGTTGAATTTATACTCCCCTTCCAAAGGCAAAACTTTCACTTCAAACTTGGGACGTTTGTATTCTTCAACATTAAAATAATGAGCGGTAAACGTGCCTTTATCCTGCAAATAGAACTGTCCATTAAGGCCACCTTGAGGCAAACGAAATGCACCAGAATAAGAGCCAAATTCGTTGGTTACGTAATCAAAACTGCCCACTTTTTGATTGTTCACATCATACAATTCTATTGTGCCTTTTTTGTTAGGAACAACCTTATAATCATTGTCATTACCGCTGAAATAAATGCCCTTAAAAAACACTTCCTGACCTGGACGATAAATGGCGCGATCTGTAAAAATTTGTACTGAATTGCGCACCTTTTCCTTTTCTCGTCGGTAGTTTGAAAAATATATAGCATTGGAAAATAAAGAGTCGCGCCCGTTGATTAATAGCACATAGCCATTATAACTTCCAGCTACCCCACTTGAAGTAAAACCCGCTTTGTCAGATTTGGTGCTCGACTTCAATTTGTATTCGTAGTTACGCGTTGTATAATTGTATTTGCTTTCGTAGTATTTCAAGGTCACATTAGGCATTGGATTCCCAGTTTGCGCGCCAAGCACCATAAAACGGGTGTTTTCTTCTGAATTCACACCGGTGAGCGCGAGATTGCTGACCTGAAAATCTTGATAAAACAGAATCGACTTGGCTTCCAATTTCTCTGACTCAGAGACCACCAATAAATATCTGCCGAAATCAAGTTTGGGAAGTGTTGATGTCATGCTGTGAGCATCGAAATCTCCAAAATTTTTCAAAGACAATTTCCATTCATGAATGGGCGCTATGTGCATTTGCGCTTTCAATATATCTTCAGAACTTCTTGCTATTTCTGGGTTATTAGACAAGGCAATGAGCTTAAAATGAACATTATGCACATTTTGATAATTCAATTTCACAAAAGCTTCTGTGTCTGGACTTACCACACGTTCTATTTGAAAACTGAGTGATTTATTTTCGATAAAACCGATAATTCCTTTGCATTTTTCAATACCCAAACAAGTTGCCTGAAACTTTGAAATAGCCGTTTCACACAATTCCTTCGCCTGAACTTTTGGTGGAGCTATTCCAGTGAAATCGGGCATTTTCGGCATGTTTAAGATTTCCGTAGCCAGCAAAGCATAAGCCATTGCCACTTCATCGGTTTTCAAATTGGCGGCAATGATGTGGTTCAAAGCATCCATATATTTGGAGTTGTCGGAAAGTGCGTCTGTCTGCCCCTTTAAATATTTGAGTCGCTCCAAATCCCAATAAACAACGCGATTCCAATCTTTTTCATTGTGATAGGTTTGCAACAAATCTTGGTATCTGCGCAGTATCAACTTTTTGAATTCATCATCAACGCCTTTGAGTTCATCCGCCATAAAATCTTCATAAAACGAAAATAGGTTCATCAAAGCTTGGCTGTTGTCTATTTCCGTTGATTGGGCAGCAGAAATCCTAAAAAAGCTCATTACCTCAACATTGGCAAGGTCGTAAAGCGTTGAAATCAGGTGATTTGCCTCATTCGAATTGTTGAGAATTGGATGAAAATCGGCCAATGAATAATTTTTCAAAGCATCCATCAATGGCAAAACACTCAAGAAATGTGACTGACTAACAGTTTTAAATTTCGATGCATCCCAAGTTCTAAAATCGGGATTTTCAAAATCATTGGTTTCTGTTCGGCTGTTGATTTTATATTGATTTCGGGTGTAATAGGTCCAATACATCCGACCAGCTATCATGTGAAGCATTGCTTTTTGTGCGCCTGACGCCGTGAGAATGCGCTTTTCAATTTCTTGAATCGATAAATATTCCGAATCTTCTTGAAACGACTTGGCCAAATTAAATCGAGCAATCAAAGCCCGAATAATCTCAGGCTCATTTTTATCTCTCACTGCCCGCTCATCAATTTTCACGACCAAATCATGCGCGCTTTTGTATTTGCCTTCGTCGAAAAGTAGCTGCACTTCTTTCCACATATCGGCATAGGGGTCGTTGGGAAATGATTTGTATTCGCGTGCGGTGGTTGGCATAACTTGGGGTTGATCAATATTTTCTGATACTGGCTTTGATTTCGAACATTTATTCGATGAGAAAAGCACAAAGGCCATCAAGGAGATAATAATGATATCAATAGTCTTCATAAATCGTGTTTTGTGTAGTAAAACAATTAACGTACCAAAGGTAGCGGTATTTTAAGAAGATGCGGAATTAGGGAAATTCCATAATTGGATGGGTTGGATAGAATGATAATGACGAAGAAAACTACTGCCTCAAAAACATATTGCTCCAAGAATTGGCATTGATAGGCTGATAGCTGTTGAATGGAAAAGCATCGATAAACATCGAATCTGCTCCAATCATGGAAACTGTTATGTCGCGTTCAAAATCCAAATCGCCTTTGAAATTGACTCTGAGGCGCATTACGATGTCGTTGCCATTTTGGGTTTTTGAGAGTGGTTTGAACTTACTAGAAGCCACTTGCTCGTTGTTGATGAAGAATTTCACAGTGTTGTCATCACTAAAAATCGCTTTTGCCGAAAAACTATAACCTGCTGCATAGAGGTACTGCAAACTGCTCCATGGATCGGCGCGGTAAGACGTTTCTTTCCATTCAAACTCCCCGTAAACTTGAGAAAATGGTGCATCGAGGGGAGCTTTATTGCAAGCCAACAAAAACGTAAGCGGAAAGAGAAGAAAATAATTTTTCATATCACAAAGTTAAGCAACTCAAGCTTACATATGCAATTGATTTTGACTTGAAATATTAGGTGCTTTATTCATTTCAAAAATACGATGTACTGCGTAACTGTCTAATTATTGATTTGAACTAGTTTTGCATGAAAAAAATTGAATGCATCTATTCCAAATCAAACAAAGCAATACCGACCTACTGATTATGACGATAAGCACGGTGTTGGCTGTTCTTTTTGGGAGTGCCACGGTATATTATATCGTTTACGTGTTTTGGTGGAATGAACTAATCAATCAGGTGGTTGGTAGAATTTTTGCCAAGAAGCAAACGCAGCCGATTGTGCAAGCTTCAGCTCAGGCTTTTGGGCCATTTTTCTTGCTGTTTATCTACTTTTTCTTCATCAACATTTTCTTCGGATTAATCGCAAATTATGGCAATCAGGATTATGTCTTTCAAAATTTACAAGTTTTGTTTTTCAAAAATTGGTACTTCAACAGCTACCTATTATTCACAATTGCCGAAAACATATATCTCTACAGAAAAGGCAAAAAGAAGCTCGACACAACTGCACTTTTTTCGGCGAACCTGATTGTCTTGCACATATCCATAATCTTAGGTGCAATGGTTATCGGAATATTAACCGCCAAATTCAACGGTTTCTTCGATCATGAACAAGCGCTAAAAACACTTTTGATTGTTTCGCCATTTTTGTTAATCAGATACTTGGCCTACCGCTTTTTCGGCGATTCCGAGTGAGGCGCTCGATTTTCGGTATTGTTAACAACTTTTAAGGAAACCCGAAACAATAATTCCGCGTTTGATGTGTTATATAGAAGTAACCCCTAAATTTTTCCGCCATGCTTAAAATGTATAAAGAGATTCTTACCAAGGTAAGTTTCGATCGTCAACTGTTTAAGAAGGAATTATTTAAAGCGTTGAAATGGGTGGGCACGCCGCTTGAATTGTATCAATTCAGGATGTGGTGCATTCAAGAATTTGGAAGAAAACATCCAGAGGTCTTGAAAGAAGTTTTTCAAGAAATTGATTCAAAAAAGGCACACTGACGGAGATTTGTTCTTCGTTTCTCTAGGAAAACGACGGTTTGGATGAATTTTCGAATCGTCGTTTTTTATTGCATTAAGGTTTCTTTTATAATGATGTATATGCCCATCACCAAGACAAACCAACCGAATGCTGGTTTCAATTTTTCGCCATCTATTTTTTTAGAAAGTGTCATTCCAATGAAAATACCGACGATTGCGAAAGCTGTGACGGTCAGCAAAAATTGCCAATCTACAAGGCTCTCACCGCTTTCGCCCAGAAAACCAATCAATGATTTGGCTGCAATAATCACCAAAGATGTACCCACAGCTTCTTTCATGGGCAGTTTACTTAAGATAACCAAAGCGGGAATAATTAAAAATCCGCCACCAGCACCAACAAGTCCAGTTAAAACGCCGACTATTGTGCCTTCTACCAATATCAAGGGATAATTGAACACTTGTTTTCCTGGCTCTTTATCAGCAGACTTGTCTTTTTTGATCATGCTGTAAGAGGCAAAAATCATGAGCACAGCAAAAATGAGCATCAGTAAAATAGGTTTTGTGACCATAAAATCACCCAAAGCAAAAACCTCATTGGGAATGGCCGGCACGATGTAGGCCCGCGTGAGAAACACAGCAACTATAGATGGAACGCCAAAAACTACTGCCGTTTTCACATTCACCAAACCCTTCATAAAATAGGAAACAGAGCCCACCACACTGGTTGCGCCAACGATGAACAAAGAATATGCGGTGGCCAAAACAGCATCAACAGTAAAAAGATAAACCAAAACAGGCACAGTGAGAATACTGCCTCCACCTCCAATTAAGCCAAGCGCTATTCCGATAAAAATTGATGCGATATATCCTGCTATTTCCATGGTATTAAAATTGAGCAAATGTAATGCGACCAATGCAATCTAAGTGCAACATTTATCACACAGGCGAACTGATTTCCGAAAAATGAACCAAGCCATGTGCGACACCAAAATTGCCTGTTTGGGGCTCAATTCGCAAGGTTAAATGCTCCATGCCATTCGATAAAATCAACCATTGCGTATTTAATTTGGCATTGTATTGGGCAATTTGTTGAACCACTTCTGCGCTGAGCACAACCTCGGGTTCTTTGCATTCGATGAGCACCTGAGCCTTGCCTTGGAGATCAAAAACAACAGCATCACAACGCCTTTTCAAACCATTCACTTCAATTTGCATTTCTACCGCCAAGCGCGTTATTGGATAATCCAAATCTTGCACCAAGTGATGCAAAAGATGTTGTCTAACCCATTCCTCTGGTGTGAGCACAACCTGTTTTTTTCGCCATTCATCCCAAACCAAATATTGCTTGTCACTTTTGGTTAATCGCAATGAAGCTTGAGGTAGGTTTAAGGCTGGAAACATAATTATAAAGCGGGTATGATTTCTGTCTCGTCGATGTAAAATGGTGCAGTAAACACAGATTCGCCCAAAACAATTTCTACTTGATATTCGCCTAAATTGAGTCCAACATTAGGCAAATTGGCATAAAGCAAAAATTTACTTTTCGGATTTGGTCCCACATTCGTAGAAAACTGTTTCACATAGCCTCCATGAACATCGATTTGACGAAAACGAATCACGATTTCTTGATTGGGTTTGGCATTGTAGATGAAAGTTGAAATGTAAACCTGTTTATCGTTAATTGAAAAATAAGTAAGCGGCCGCACAACTACACCGCTTGGGTCGATGACGTTGCCCACCAGAAGCATCAAGGCAGCTGGCTCACCATTGGATTCAATTGAAAAATGCTCTTCTTTTTCATACACTTTTTCAGAATCAACAGCCTTGATCTTTACTACAAATTGACCCAGCTGTAAGAAATTTCTATCAATTCCTGAAACCACCAACTCATCCTTTTCTTTGGTGTAATAAACAAAACTGTCGATGAAGTAAAATTTTCCCGCATCGCTGAAATACCAATGAACAGAGACCTTTGAGTTTTCCTCCAATCCTTTGGCTCTAAAGGAATGAACTACGGTTTCTGGAAATCCAATGATTACGTCTGAATGGCTTTTACAGCCTTTTAGCGCGTCAAAATCTTCTAGGGCACAAACACGGCTTTTTTTAAGACCAGGTGAGCAAGAAAGGAGTAAAATCATCAAAGAAAACAGGGAGAACATTCTTAACATAACATCAATTTTAAGGAGCAACAACACGCATCATTTCGGCGCTCCAAAGCGCTCCGAGCGTACCCAAAACATAGCCAAAAATCGCCAATATAACACCAACACTTGCCAAGGAAGGATGAAAAGCAGATGCCACAATTGGAGCAGATGCCGCACCGCCCACATTGGCTTTGGAGCCCACTGCCAAAAAGAAAAATGGCGCTTTGATTATTTTTGCCACGATGATCATCAAAATGGCATGAACGCTCATCCATATTAAGCCGACAATTAAAAGCCCTGGGTTATTTACTACTGAACTTAAGTCCATTTTCATACCAATGGAAGCCACGAGCACGTAGATAAAAACCGAACCCATTTTACTCGCACCAGCACCCTCATACTTTTTCAAGGGCGTGAAAGACAAGGCCACACCGATAATCGTTATATTCATCACCATCCAGAAAAAATGGTCGGAAAACGTGTACATGGCACTGGCAGGATTTTGAACTGAAGGAACTGATTTCAGTAACTCTACCATATAATCTGCTCCCCAATGCGCCAAAGAAACAGCCGTGAAAGCGATTCCCAAAATTATCATCAAATCTTTCAATGAAGGGATACGCATTACACTCTTTTCATACTCCGTTACACGTTGTTTCATCTCTTCTATATCCGTATTATCCGCTTTGAACCAGCGGTCGATGCGTTCTTTTTTACCGATTCCGAAAAGTAAAACAGCCATCCAAATATTGGCAACAACGATATCTACCAAGACCATGGCGCCATAGCTTTCTTGGTTGTATTTATAAACCTCCAACATGGCTGTTTGGTTGGCACCACCACCAATCCAACTTCCCGCCAAAGTAGATAAACCTCTCCAAACCGCATCAAAACCATCGCCACCAACTGTTTCAGGTGAAAAAGCGGCGACAATCAAAATGGCTATTGGACCACCGATGATGATGCCTAAAGTACCCGTTAAAAACATCACCAAAGCCTTCCATCCCAATTTGAATACCGCTTTCAAGTCCAAACTCAAAGTAAGCAAGATCAAAGCTGCGGGCAACAAATAGCGACTGGCTACATGATAAATTCCGGATTTTACTTTTACACCATTCCCGTAAGCATCAGGTTCAATCCACTCAGGACTGATAATATTGAACGAACTCAAAATAGAAGGCAACAAATAGCACAACAAAAGTGCTGGCAAGAAAACATGTAGTTTTTTCCAAAATCCATCAGGTCTCGAAGAAGTATAAAAAACCAAGGCCAAGAGTAAAATCAATAAACCAAACACGATGGTATCCTTCGTAAAAAATGGCGGTTTGCCAAAATCATCAACCAACTTCAAACGAAACGACTTGTTTTTCAAAACCGATTGATATTCCCCTTTCTCATAGGTCAAAACACTCAGGTTAAGAGATTCTGATTTTGCATGAGGAACAATAACTAAATCATGCAAATTTTCAAGCGCCACAGTGTCGCCATTCAAGGCTACAAAAAGTTGTTTTGCCGCATGAATCGTTTCGCGCTGTTTGGGCGTAAATTGTACCCAAAGCGCTTTCGAGCCCTTTAAAATCTTAGTTTCCTCATTATTCGGATTGAAGAACGACAGAGAATCACGCTGCTGTAAAGAAAGCGATTCATACATCAAAACTTGTCCGTCAAAGAACGCTTGTGGCTCAACATTTTGCGCCCAGGTATTTTGACTGAAAAAGGCCAGAGCACTGAGAAAAATTATGTTCAAATACTTCATTTCAAGAAAGCTGTATGGGTTTAAAAATCAAAGTTATCCAAATCCGAATCATCCCACTCTTCCTCGTCCCAAGAACCGTACATCTCCTCAAATTCGGCATCCATTTGTGCTTGTCGAATTTCGTCTATGCGTTGCATTTCGATGCCAGATTCAATTAAAGTGCGCAAAATATTTTGATTCGATTTGGTGCTGCGGATTAAGCCATTTCCACCGTCTTCATCCATTTGAAAATACATAAAATCAAAGGATTTAATCACCGGAGCATAATCATCAAGGTCTTTCATTTGAAGGAGATTTTTAAAATCGACAAACATCGACATTGGAGAATCGCCAAATTTGAAGCCATTCATATTCCGTAGTTTTACCGTTTTCTTAGACTTCATTTTCGACATAAGTTCGGGATTGGCGGCATAGACCAAACCATTTTCATTGAACATCAATTGTGCGCCGTCCATATCATAGGTATCCCCATTTTTCTCAAGACCTAAGAAAAAACCAAAGCCATCCATAAGGGATTGTACTTGTTTTTTATCACCAATACCCACAAAGGAGGTGATTATTGGATTCTCATCTGCCAGCATGGCCATGGCAAATTCACCCGTCAAAAGTTGTTTGAATTTTTCTGTGCCGCCCAACATAGACAGTTGTTTGTTGATTTCATCTTTGGTTTTATCGTCGAGCTGATCGATGATCATCGCTATGATTTTCTCCATGTTAACATTCATGGCATAGGCGAACATTGTTTTATCTGAAACCAAAACTGATTGCGCATCATCAGACAAAGAGGCATTCATGAAAGGTCCGTATTTTTTCAAGTTCTTTCCCATGGTTAAATTTACTTCCATCACAGCATCTTGATCCTTGAAGTCAACTTTTGCCATCCAGAAAGTTCCCTCATAGAGTTTGTTCAATTTTTTCCCCATGTCACCGAGCTCAGGCGCCATTTGTGCAAAATCAAAATTGGACATTTTATCGCCCGTGTAGAAAGCAACCATATCAGACTTCGTTGTCACAAAATCAACAACGCCATCAACCGTTTCGCCTTTACTCAAATTTGAACCGTATTCCAAGAGGCGTTTATCATCGATTGTATTGACTTCACTGAAAACAAAAAAAGCCGTTTCACCTTTATAGATTCCAAAAGCGCCTCCGGATTTTGCACCATATTCTAAATCTCCTTTTTTCTTGAGATTGATACCAAACTCCTTGATTTCCTTTTTCAAGCGTTTCAAATCCCCCACTTCAAACATAAACACAAAGTCACTTTTATCTGGATTTTTGGTATTCACAATGGGCATCATAAAGACTTGTTTATCCAGATTTATGGATTTATAAAGTGCATCGAGATAAGGCGAAATGGTATTCAAATACTGCTCTGGAATAGCGCCATCTTTAATGCCAGATTTTTCGATGATGTTTTTAATGTCCATAGAAACGGCCATGAAAACGCCTTCTTGTAGTGAAATAAAAGAGGCCGCGCGACCTTCCAAGGTGTTTTTATCTACTGATTTACCACAAGAAAATAGTAGTGCTGCAGTGAGTAATAGGAAAAAATAATGCTTCATAATTGGTGATGTTTAATTCAACGATGGGCAAAAATAAGGAATCTATCAACGCACAAGAGCGCTTCATTAAAAGCCACACGAAAAGTTCGCTTATCCTCTTCCAATTACCGTTGCATAAAGTTCTTCATACATGGGCAAAATCTTAGACATATCAAAACGCTCAGCACTCAATCGGGCTTGTTGTTTGAATTGCTGCAAACGGTCTTTACTTGACAAAATGTGTAACGCTTTTTGCGCCATAGTTTCTACATCTCCAACATCGGCCAAATACCCAGAATAATCTTCGATATTGACTTCAGGTAAACCACCTGTATTTGATGAAATTACGGGCACACCTGCCGCCATGGCTTCGAGTGCGGCCAAACCAAAACTCTCGGTTTCTGACGGTAATAAAAACAGATCAGAGATGCTCAAAGGCAAATGTGTAGCCTGCATTTTTCCCAGCAAAATAACGCGATCACAAGTACCCAAACTTCTGCACAATTCTTCTACTTTTTGACGTTCCGGGCCATCGCCCACCAAAATAAGTTTACTTGGATACACATCATTGATATGTTTGAAAATATGCACAACATCTTCCACCCGTTTCACTTTTCTGAAATTGGAAATGTGGCACAAAACAAATTCATCGTCTAGAGCATAACGTCGTCGAAGCGCTAAATTGGTATCGGTGCTGTATTCCTCCAGTTGAATAAAATTGGGGATCACCTGAATTTCACGTTGTATTTGAAAATGTTCAATGGTGTCGCGTTTCAAGCTTTCAGAAACAGAAGTCACAGCATCCGACATTTCCAAGCAATATTGGATCACGGGTTTAAATGAAGAATCACGGCCAACAAGGGTAATATCTGTTCCGTGAAGCGTGGTAATAAATGGAATTGAAATGCCTTGTGATTTTAAAATCTGTTGAGCCAAAAACGCTGCAGAGGCATGCGGAATGGCATAATGCACATGAAGCAAATCCAATTTTTCAAACTTCACAACATCGACCAACTTGCCGGCTAAAACAGTTTCGTATGGCGGATAGTCGAACAAGGGATAATTGTTGACCACCACCTCATGATAGAATATATTGTCTGCAAACAAATCCAAGCGAACGGGTTGCGAATAAGTGATAAAGTGAATGGCATGTCCTTTTGCAGCCAGAGCCATGCCGAGCTCGGTGGCAACTACGCCAGAACCACCGTAAGTAGGATAAAGTACAATGCCAATTTTCATTCCTGTAAGTTGTTAATGTTTAGGTGAACGTCGAAATAACTGGCGGCAAAGGTAGTTGTTTAGAATCATTTGAATTTGAGTTCAAAAGATTTTACACCTGAAATGCACAGAAACAATTGTAAGTCTATGAGCCAAAAATAGATTAATAAGAGCCAAAACCTGACAAAAAAATACAGTTTTGGCTTTAGTAAATACAAAAATTCAGGAAAGTGTAATCCACAAAAAGTCTCGAGAAAACTAGCGCTAAAAGACAGGTTTAAATATTTTCTTTCGATTGAAAGCCTGATAAATCACTTTTTGAATCTCAGTGCGCGTGCCCATTGTGATAATTTTTTTGTTTTCAGCATCGGGGTGTACTCGGTTGGAAAGGAATACATAATTGATTCCGGTAACGGGATCTGCCCACGCAATTGTGCCCGTGAATCCCGTATGTCCATAGCTCTGTGGACTTGCCAAATCACAAGCAGGTCCACCTCCTCCTTTCACCGGTTTGTCAAAGCCCAAAGCCCTGCGATTGGTGGCACAAAACTGACATTTCGTAAAATCATCAATCACAGATTTTGATAAATAGGTCATTCCACCGTATTGTCCCCCATTGAGCAGCATTTGCATCAAAGCAGCCAAATCTGTGGCGTTGGAAAATAGTCCTGCATGACCAGCCACTCCGCCCACCATGGCTGCACCTTGATCGTGTACATAACCGTGAATCAATTGCTTTCTAAACAATTGATCGTCTTCGGTGGGCGCTATGTTGTCTTTGGTGAAAACCTCCAAAGGGTTGTAGCGCATGGCCAGTCCCATCGGAGCATAATAGGTTCTTCTCACAAATTCATCTAAGGTGCGGGCAGCATAATTTTCAATAATTTCCTGCATAAAATAATATCCCAAATCTGAATATTTATATCCCTGACCTGCACTTAAGCTGTGAGCAAATATGGAGGCAAACATACTGTCGCGGTAATTATTATTAATATACAAACCCTCAGCAACAGTTTTTGAATAACCCTCTTTGCTTTGTTTGCTATACACATCTTCGCGCCACTCGCTGCCGTTCATGGTTTTCTTCCAAAAGGGAATCCAGGGGGTAAACCCAGCCTGATGCGTTAGAATGTTTTTCAAAACTAAATTTTGGTGACTGGTGCCGGAAACACGCTCTGGTAAATAATCAACCAATTTTTTGCTCACATCCAAAACACCCTCATCCGTGAGTTTCATCAAACTCAAAGTGGAAGAAGCAATTTTGGTAATTGAAGCCAAATCATACAAAGTTTCGTAATTCACAGGCTGCTTTTTGGCATAATCCAGATGACCAAAGTTTTTGCGGTAAAACACTTTACCATCTTTGGCGGCAATGATTTGACAACCTGGATAAGCTTTTTCGTTGATGCCTTTCATGGCAATTTCATCAATGCGTTTCAAGTCTTCAGCGTAAACGCCAATTTCTTCGGGCATCACAAATTGTAAGCGACCATTGGCCTCATATTGAAAGCCAGATTCGCGTGCAAAATCGTTTAAAGTGAAAGGCATTTTACCGCTAGCAGGAAGGGCTCCAAACAAAACTTGGGGGGCTATATCTTGGGTGTAGCTGGAATTTTCATAAGCCACAACAAAGCCATCAAATTTCACAAGTAAGGCGTCGCCCACAAGCGCATAGGGATTCGCTAAAAACAAACCGATTTGCTCTTTTTCTTTCGACATAAATCCAGCATAATCGCGCCAGAATTCGGGCATACCAAAACTTTTGCTGTGCCAGTTGTGTTTGGCAGCAAATACGGTAATCACTCTTTTGAATGGTTTCAACTGCAAGGGCAATTGTTCCATCGCTGTCTTAGTCGTTACCTTAAAAACGGGTGCATCTACATAGTCCAAAAGTCGCTGCTCTACTATTGACGTGCTATCACCAATCACCACAATAGCAGTTGCTGCACTCAAATCTCGAAGCGGCAAAACTTGATTTTCGTTTTTGAGAACCGTTGTGGCTTGGGCGATAGTTTTTCGTATCAAAATATCGATTTGCAAACTTTCATCAGCACTGATGCGTTTGGCTTTGCGTTGTTTTTGGATGGCCCAATATTTAGCCTTGAGGATTTTTTTACAGCGGGCATTCAATTCTTTTTCAGTGATTTTACCCGATTCCACCTCTTTGGAAATGGCTGCAATCGCTTCGCCAATGCTCTCAGGAAAAAGCAAAATGTCGTTTCCTGCTAAAAATGCGCGCACCACAACCTCGCTCTTCTCATACTGATTGGCAACAGCTTTCATGTTCAATGCATCAGAAATAACAAGTCCTTCAAAATTCAAGTTGCCCTGCAGTATATCTTTGATTACAATGGATGATAAACTTGATGCTTTGCTCACCGAATCCAAAGCCGGTGTTTCCAAATGTGCGACCATTACAGACGAAACACCCGCTTGAATGCTCCGCACAAAAGGCAAGAAATTAATCGCTTCAAATTGTTTCATAGTCAAACGGACCAAAGGCAAATCATGATGAGAATCCTTATCGGTGTCGCCATGACCGGGGAAATGTTTCACGCAAGCCATCACCCCCGCATACTCCATGCCTTCAACAAAAGCCACGGTATGATTGGCCACGTCTCTGGGATTCTCTCCAAAAGCACGGAAACCAATGATTGGATTTTTAGGGTTTGTATTGATATCTGCGACAGGTGCAAAATTGAGATGCACGCCTAAATCAGCACATTCGCGACCAATCCAATACGCCAATTCCTTGGTCAATTTTTCATCGTTAGCAGCCGCCATGGTGAGTTGAAAAGGATATTTTCGCGAATTACTCAAGCGCATTGCTGGTCCCCATTCTGCATCCATACCAATCAAAAGTGGCACATTAGATTTGGCTTGCAAACGATGTGTCATGGCGCGTTGAGATGCTGTGTCTCCTTGAAAAAAAATCACACCCCCAATACCATATTGCTCTATCCAAGTTTGAATTTCTTTTTCATTGTTGCGCTTGTCAGAATAAGCCGCTACCATAAAAAACTGAGCTATTTTCTGCTCGCGATTCATGCGTTTCATGATGCTATCTGCCCAAGTATCGGAAACAGACAAAAACTGGGGTGATTCCACATGCTCTTCGGGCGTAAGATTCATTAGAGCCGTTGAAGCATTTGTAACGCTTTTTGGTGAAACAAAAATCCATTGCAACACCATGCTCGTAATAATGACACCCGACATGCTAAGCAAACCAAACTTGAACGTTCTCATCTCACTGAAAATATTATATACAAAACGCGGGCAATTCAACTTTTTAGTTTTCATAAGAGCAACAAAAATAAGGGCTAATTCAACGATTTGGATGTAAGAATCATTAACTTGTACACAAGAATAAGTGAAATAGACCTTTTTAGTTAACAAGACTAATTTTATGCCAAAGTTTCCAAGAGAAAATGTAACTTTGTAATGATTATAATATTAAAACCTAGAAGATGCTTTTTAAAGGGATTTCAATGATGAAAATCAACGGATATCGACGCTTCGATTTTCCAACGCGACATTATGATGAAAGAAAAACGCAGTTGAAATCGAAGCAACGGGCTTATGATCGCATGCACGAACAAGGCGAAAACGGATCACGTTCTGAAGTGTTGCGGTCAAAAATATCAGATTCATGGGTGCGCAACGACGACTACAGAAAATCTATGTGGAATTCGAATTTGCGTTTGGTGCTTGTTTTGGGTGTTTTACTCCTAGTAGTTCTTGTGTTTGCCGGCTTAGGCGACATTGGTGAATTCTTGGAACGATTGAAAACTGGTGCCTAAACATGTCAGACGTCATTAAAATTCTTCCTGACCACATTGCTAATCAGATTGCTGCAGGTGAAGTAATTCAACGACCCGCTTCTGTGGTAAAGGAGCTTATAGAAAATGCCATTGATGCAGGAGCTACACAAATTGATTTGGTGGTGAAAGATGCTGGCAAAACGCTCATTCAAGTTATGGACAATGGCAATGGCATTTCTGAAAATGATTTGCACTTGGCTTTTGAGCGACACGCAACCTCTAAAATTGCCGAGGTAGATGACATTTACAAACTCAACACCAAAGGATTTCGTGGAGAAGCATTGGCATCGATAGCTGCAATTGCCCACGTAGAATTGAAAACCAAACAAGCCGACAATGAATTGGGCCACGTGATGAGCATCGAGGGTTCTACTGTGAAAAATGTGGAGCCCGTGGTTTGTGCCAACGGTTCATCGTTTGCCGTTAAAAATCTATTTTTCAATGTGCCAGCACGAAGGAATTTCCTGAAATCAGACACGGTTGAATCCAAGCATATTTTGGAAGAATTTATACGAATTGCCCTCACCCACGAAGAAGTTGGATTCAGTTATTCACACAACGGAAACGAGGTGTACCGCCTTGCGCCAACCAATAATTTGAGAAAGCGCATCGTTGATGTTTTTGGTAAATCATTCAACGATAAATTGGTGCCCATCGAGGAATATACCGACATTGTTAGTATCAAAGGATTTGTGTTGAAGCCAGAATTCTCCAAAAAAACATCTGGAGAACAATATTTCTTCGTGAACAACCGCTTTTTCAAGGACCGTTATTTCCATCATGCCGTAAAATCTGCTTTCGATAATTTGATTCCCAAAGACCATCAAGTATCCTATTTCATTTATTTCGATGTGAATCCAGCCATGATTGACGTGAATGTGCATCCCACCAAAACAGAAATCAAATTTGAGGAAGACCGCAACATATATTCTATTTTGCGAAGCACTGTTCGACAAACTTTGGGTAAATTCAACATCACACCCACCTTAGATTTTGAGCAAGAAATGGGTTTTCCTTATACGCCGCCGAGCAAAGATGAACCGATAAAAATCCCAACCATTACGGTGAATCCCAATTTCAATCCTTTCGACCCATCTACTTTTAAACCCGCCGGAGGAGGAAATTCTGGAAACAAAAATCAGCAAATCAAACCCAACAGAGAAGCTTGGGAGCAGATGTATGCCGTGATTGAGCAACCCAAATCGGAAAATTCTCAGATGCATGAATTGCTTGACGACGATACCGAAAACAATCCAAGTACTGCGGGTCCCATTCTCCAAATACAACAACGCTATGCACTTTGCACTTCGAAAACTGGCGTTTTATTGGTTGATCTGAAACGCGCTCAAACGAGAGTTGCTTACGACCAATTGATTCAGCATTTTATGATGGAGCCCTTAGGAAGTCAGCAATTGTTATTCCCAGTAGAACGTGAAATTTCCATTTCGGAGGCAGCATTTTTAAACGAGCAAGAAAAAAACATCGAACGTTTGGGTTTTCAATGGCGCTTGGAAAATGAACTCATACTAATCAGCGGTGCTCCGGCCATGTTGGAAACGGAACAGGTACTTCAATACTTCGATGATATTTTGAGCACTTTCTTGCTGCGCGATATTGACGTAGGTGAAATTGTACACACACTCGTGCTTTCATTGGCCAAGACAACTGCCTATCATACCAAAAAGAACATGTCGCAAGAGGAACTCAACCATGTTGTGCAAGAACTTTTTTCATGTGCAGAACACAGTTTCGACCCCAGTGGTAATAAAATTCTCAAAATTGTTGACTTAAAAGAACTGACTCATGATTTTTAATTTTATCCGACAAACCATTAAATCTATTTCAATATGTTAGATCAAGTTTTCAAAAATATGACACCGATGGTTAGAAACCTGTTGATAGCCAATGTTGCGGTGTTTATTATCATGCGACTTTTAGCACAAACGCAAAACATGGGGTTCATGGTCTATTTCATTCAATTCCACTACACCTCACCGAATTTCATGCCTCTGCAGTACGTCACTAGTATGTTTTCTCATTACGAAATTTGGCATATACTATTCAATATGTTGGCGCTTGTGTCTTTTGGCAGTCAACTGGAGCGATTTATTGGCGAGAAAAAAATGCTTTTTCTTTATTTGAGTTGTGGAATTGCTGGAGGACTTTTGACGCACATCGGCAGCGCTATCGAATTGATGGTCTTGAGGGAAAGTGCGTTCATTTCAATTGGAGAAACAGTTAACAATCCGGCTAATTTAACCAGAGTCTCGAACATAGTGAATACAAGCGGGCTTGGTGCTTCGGGCTCTTTATTTGGTATTTTTGCTGTTGTTTACAGGTATTTTCCCAACACCGAGGTAATGTTGATGTTTTTACCATTTCGATTCAAAATCAAGCAAGTATTCATTTTCTTTATGGTGGTCTCTATAATTTTGGCGATTTATCCATTTGTGCTTTCAGGAATAGGTCATTTGGCGCATTTAGGTGGGGCATTTTGCGGATTGGCAATTTCGTATTTCTGGCAAAAAGACCGAAACCAGTTTTATTAGATACAACATGACTTTTTCCGAACTCATAAAATCCAAATTTCGATACGGCGGATGGTCTTTTAAGATTATCTTTTTTAACGTCGTTATTTTTCTGATTATCAATTTGTTCTATCAATTTGACAACGGTGTTCCGCTCTGGAAAAAAAACACCTTTACTGAGATTATCGATTTCCTTTTTGTACTGCCCAACACCTACCCTGAAATTTTCCAGAGACCTTGGACCTGGTTCACCCACATGTTTGCCCATCAAGGATTCCTTCATCTGGCATTTAATATGCTTTGGTTGTATTTTGGTGCGCAGTTGTTTACTCAGTTCTTGGGTAATAAAAGACTCATATACGTTTATATTCTCGGTGGACTTATGGCAGCGCTCGCTCAAATGTTGGCCGAATTCTTCATTCCGATGTATTCCTATCGACCGGTGTATTTTGTGGGTATGATTGGTGCCTCTGGGGCTGTTTATGCCTTATTTATCGCAACAGCTTATTTCAAACCTTTGTATGAAGTGATGTTGTTTGGTTTGTTCAAAGTGCGCCTCGTTTACATCGCTTTGTTTTTGGTGATTTCAGACTTCTTGAGGCTTACAGATTTTAGCAGTGTTGCACATATTGCTCATTTGGGGGGAGCGACATTTGGCGTTATGTCCATAATTGGATTGGGCACCTTCGACCGATTTATTAAGTGGTTTGAAAGTTTTGGTAGTTTTTTCAAAGGTGGATTTCCTGCCATGCGTTCGCGTATGTTTATGAGAACGGTGAAAGAGCCAAAGGTGAAACATTACCACAAAGCCGATGAACAGTACTTTGAAACAAAACAAGAGATTCAATTCAAAGTAGATGCCATCTTGGACAAAATAAAACGCAAAGGCTACGATGGACTAACCAAAGCCGAGAAAGAATATCTATTCAATCAAAAAGACAAACTCTAAGCCCTTGAAAAACTTACTGAAATATAGTTTTGTGCTTCTGACTTCACTGCCATTTTTGGGGCTTGTATTGTGCTACATCGCTACACATGTCAATCCAGATTCGTCGCGAATTTTTGTTATTTTGGCTTATGGATACCCCTATATTTTCTTGGTCGCTCTGGCTACATTGTTTCTGGTTTTGTTTACAGGAAAATGGAAATTGTTGGCTTCCTATGCCCTAATTGTTTTGCTGGGATGGAACTTGCATACCCAATATTACGCCCTAGGTTCGGCAAGTGATGACACAAAAGACAGTTTCAAAATCATGAGCTACAACGTGCGGTCTTTTGATTTATATGAAAACATGAATGTAGGACCGCTACTTGTGCGTGACAGCATTTTGAATTATATCCAAGGCGAAGCTCCAGAAATATTATGTTTTCAAGAGTTTTTCTACGAAGACCGACCGCGCCAATTTATGACCTTGAAGCAAATAAAATCTAGGTTTCAACTGCCTTTTCATGCAGGTTCATTTGTTACTGGCACCAATAAAAATACCTTTTTTGGCTGCGCGATTTTCAGTAAATTTCCAATAATCAATCAAGGCACAATCGACCTAGAAAGCAAATCTTCAAATCACTGCGTATATGCTGATATACAAATAGATAGCTCAATCATTCGCGTGTATAATTTTCATATTGGCAGCATCAGTTTCAATGAGCTCGATTATGCTGTTTTCGAAGAATTTGAAATGGACGTGAACGAAGTAGATCAAAACAAAGCCAAAAACCTCATCAGACGTTTTCTGGCTGCTTCTCGAACACGCGCTACGCAGTTGAAACTCATCCTCGAACATGCAGCTACATCTGAGCACCCAGTTATTTTGTGCGGTGATTTGAATGATACCCCAACGAGCTATGCCTACCGCCAATTGAAAACCAATTACAGCGACGCTTTCCACCAAGTAGGTAGTGGATTTGGTCGCACTTATGTTGGAAAGATGCCTTCCAATCGCATCGATTATGTTTTTTATGACACTTCATTTGAAGCGCTCAATTTTACGCTACAAAACGAAGTGCTTTCAGACCACAAAGCCATTGGTGTTGAAATGCGTATTAAAAATTAAAATATTTCTTTTGAATTCAAACGAATTACGATCAAGTTAAATAAAAATAAAGCGCCGAACTCTTTCGAATTCGGCGCTTATATCATATAAAGAAAATCAATTTTTGAATAGAATTTTTCAGAGACCAGGCGCTTCAACTTTTTTAATTTAAGGAGTCAGCAAAAGCTAATGACTGATTAAAAAAATGAAGCAACGAAGTATCTGGTAAATTCTAACAAAAATTACGCAACGTTCATGCCGTCAAGCACATCCATCACCGACTTCACAGCAACTGCAGATTCTTCAAGCAATTGTTTTTCGTCTGCGTTCAAGTCCAATTCGATGATGCGCTCGATACCTTTTTTACCCAAGATTACTGGAACACCCAAGTAGATATCATTCATACCATACTCACCGTTCAACCAAGCACACACTGGGAATACGCGTTTTTGGTCGCGCACGATGGCTTCAACCATTTGAGCAGCAGCTGCACCTGGCGCATACCAAGCTGAAGTGCCCAACAATTTCACGATTTCGCCACCACCAAACTTCGTGCGCTCGATGATCGCATCCAATTTGTCTTTCTCAATCAATTCAGTTACAGGAATACCGCCAACTGTTGTATATCTTGGAAGTGGAACCATTGTATCTCCATGACCACCCATCAAAACCGCTTGGATATCTTTTGGAGAAACATTCAATTCTGTAGCCAAAAATGCTTTGTAACGGGCTGTATCTAAGATACCTGCCATTCCAAACACCTTGTTAGAATCTACTTTAGCGCTCAAATAAGCACAGTAAGTCATCACATCCAAAGGATTTGAAACAACGATAATAATGGCATCTGGAGAATGCTTCACAATGTTTTCAGTAACGGATTTCACAATACCGGCATTGGTTGCGATAAGATCGTCGCGGCTCATGCCTGGTTTGCGTGGAAGACCTGAAGTAATAACTACTACATCAGAGCCAGCAGTCATAGCATAATCATTCGTTGAACCAATGGTGCGTGAATCGTACATACCAATTGGTGAAGATTGCCAAACATCAAGGGCTTTACCTTCAGCAAATCCTTCTTTGATGTCCAACAAAATAATTTCGTTGGCAATTTCTCTGTGCGCCAAAACATCTGCACATGTGGCTCCAACATTTCCAGCTCCTACTACAGTAACTTTCATAATTTTATATTGTGTGGGGGTTAACAAAAATTTTGTGCAAAAGTAGCAAGTTTTTTAGATTCAACAAGGCTCATTACACCAATACTTTGAAGTAAAATTAGAAAATATTTGCAACTGAGTTGCATTTATAAAAAATACCCTTACATTTGCACCAGAATCAACAAATTTAAACGATATGAAAAAGAATGTATTATTAGTAGCAATGGCACTTGGTTTCGGATTCATGACTTCCTGCACACGCGATTACTCTTGCAATTGTCATTACGATGAAACACATGAGGATCACACGCACGAAGAAAATATTTCTTACCCCATTGCAGATGTATCCAAGAAAAAAGCCGAGGAAATATGTGAAGGCTATGAAACAACTTTGGCGGCCAACCCAGAGCACACGCATGCGCATTGTGATTTGAAGAAATAAGTTTATATCACCAATTTATGAAAAGGTTGTTCGTTTAGGCAGCCTTTTTTTATGGAATTTGGTCAACAAAATTGAAAGTCTGACTTTCGCTTAAAAACAAGATGCAAAATCGAAGTCTATCCATTTATTTTATTGTCCTACTTACAATTTTGTTAGGTAGTTGCATCAGTGGTTCTGGAATATATCAATCGCACTACCCCAACAAGCTCAAGCAGGGGAAATTAAAAAAAGTGATTCACACAAATTCCCAAAATGAAGATGAAACACCAGTTTCAGGTAAACAACTTGATATTCAATCGATTTCAGAAAACAAAAATCAAATTGATGACCAATTCAACACTGAACTTGCATCACTTGATATGCCCGATAATTCAATGGCGTACGATGCAACTTTAGATGCTGATGTGGTTGCAGAAAGTGCCAGTAATAAAGAAATACTCAAGCCGGTTTATTCCAATAGAAATCAGAATAGTACAAGTAATGACAATTGTCCGAAAGTTACAGATTTGACTTGTGCCTATATGGGAAAAGACACTTACAAATTGACTTGGACTCAACCCAAAGGACTGTATTCTGATAACGGAAGACTATCTGAGTACCGCATTATTCGAGAATCTTTGAGCGACTCGAAAATTTATGTTTTCAAAACCCCGGAACCCATCTGTGAAGGCAGCAACTGTTCCATTGTGTTCTATTCACAAACTGAACCAGCAGGCTATAAATGGACGATAGAAACCAGATGCGACCAAACAACATTTATACGCGGGAATTCAATAGACTGTAAACCAGATACAAACATAGACTATAAACCAGATGCAAGCATTGATGAGGATCCCATTTTTGCAGAAAATCAAAATGGAAAGCGCCTTAACAAAAAGTCATTGCTGGCTGTGTTGATGATTCCAATGTTGATGATAGCAGGCATGTCAGCAGTGTTATTGCTATTGTATGAGCTTCCTTTTCTAACTGGATTGCTTCTAGTGGCGATTGCCATAGGTTGCATCGTTTCAATAGTCAAGGGCATTCAAGGCATTCGAGAAATCAAAAATTCAAAAGGCAAACAATGGGGCACGGGACTATCCGTAGTGGCCATTTTGGGAGCAATTTTGGGACTATTTCTCTCTGGTTTCCTGATGTATGTGGTGTTTACCTTGTTTACCTATTGAAATCGCTGAATCAAAAAAAGGCCAGCCCAAAAGCCGACCTTTTACAGATAAAATTTTTTTTTTTAGTACATCTTCACATCAACAATACGCGAAATGGGTAACCACATGCCACCTTTGAGGCAGATGTATTTAGCACCAACCGCCCATATAGTCGT